>NZ_FR886711.1:80691-81307 GCF_000436615.1 Blautia sp. CAG:237 | reverse complement strand
TACGCCACAAAGCGTCGATATTCCGCCAAAGTATATCCTCCTGATTTTTTACATCACTTATGTATATGAACCCCCATTTCAAAATAGACCTTACAGTTTCTCGCATCCACCCATGATCCATCGCTCGCGCCACTGCTCATATCCCGCGCGGACCCATTTCTCCAGAGATTCCTTCATATTCTCACGAAGCATCTCCTTATCTTTCCCATATCCGATGCAGCCCGGCAGCTCCGGATAAAAACCGACATAACCTCTGCATGGATCTTTTTTTGTTTCATAAGCATCCTCCCACAGATTTTCCGCCATCATTTCCAGCGTTATTTCTCCCAGTTCCACCATCTCATACAATCCGTCCAGAACTCTCTGATACAATCCATCTGCTTCATCTTCTGCTCTGTCTCTGTGCCGATCCAGTTCTCCGCTCAGTTCCCCCTTCTGGCTCCACACATCACAAATCTGCCGAAACTCTTTCTCCCAGATCCCATATTTTTTTCTCATCAGATTCAGATAATACACCGCATCCGCATAACAAAGTTTCCCGCTCTCGATCATTGCACATATCTGTGACAATTCATTTTCTATCCCCATATTTACTCCTTCTTTTCCTGCGGATCAG
>NZ_FR886711.1:73256-80657 GCF_000436615.1 Blautia sp. CAG:237 | reverse complement strand
AGACGTGTTGTTTTTTATGTTATGTCTTTTCCGTTTCAGGACAAATGTTTCCCTATTACGAAACATTATAAAAGAATTCGTCTATATCATCAATGCATAAGAGCTTTCTTTATTGCGAAATTTATTTATGAGGAAGACGATATGCAGAAAATACGACCGGACCTGGACATCGGCGGGAATATTCAGCAGATGCGTTATCAGAACAAGCTCACACAGGATCAGGTGATCGCCCGTCTGAATCTCATGGGAATCCCGATCTCCAAAAGCACTTACGCAAAGCTGGAAACAAACCGTATGAACATCAAAGTCAGTGAACTGCTCGCACTCTCACAGATTTTGCACTGCGATGTCGGGGAATTTTTCAAAAATCTCATATGATCCGTTTTTTCACTTTCTCATAAGTTTTCTTTTCATGTAGTCCATTTCGTACTTTTTATTTTCCCACTCAGACCCACCATAGAATCCCCGGAAACACTACCGACAATTTCTCAATACACAAACAAAAAAACACCGCCAGTCATTTCTGACCAGCGGCATTTCTCATTCCATATCCATTTTTTACTTTCCGATAGAAAATAATCGTCAATACAGTTGCTGCGATCCACCCGAACGGCCACGCCATCCAGATTCCCGTACTTCCAAATCTGGGCGAAAGCATCAGTGCAAATCCGATTCGAAGAATCAGGTCCGGAATCGTCGCGATGACAAAGTAGATCATTGCCCCGGAACCACGGATGATCCCATCTGTCATAAGTTTCACCACGATCATGAAATACCACGGCGAGACGATCCGAAGAAACATCACACCCGCATGGATCGCCGCTGAGCTTTCTGCATTCAGGAAAAGTCCCATCATCTGCTGGCCGAGTCCGAAATAAAGGACTACAAACGGAAGTGCTGTCAGCTCCGAAAGTTTCAGCCCTGTCCGAAATCCCATCGGAATCCTCTCCTGTTTTCCTGCGCCAATGTTCTGTGCCGTATAACTCGAAAGGCAGGAACCAAGCGTCATAAAAATATTGATCGCAAATGTATTCAGTTTGATCGCCCCGGAATATCCTGCAACGACTGCTGACCCATATCTGTTTACAATATCCTGGACAAAAAGGTTACCCACGCTCAAAACACTCTGCTGCAGAATACTCGGTACCGCAATTGCAAGGATCTGTACAAAAAGTTTCCTGTCAAACAGCGGCACTCTTTCCTTTCCTGCAAACTTCTGCAGTCTCACCAGCAATGTAACAAGCGCCAGCACCGCCGAAATCCCCTGTGCAATAAATGTCGCCCATGCAACACCGGCTACGCCCCAGTGAAGTTTCGCCACAAACAGAAGATCCAGGACAATATTTCCTGCCGATGATCCAAGCAGAAACCACAGCGGCGTCCTGGAATCACCAAGTGCAGTAAAAATCCCCGTACAGACATTGTACAGCATCAGAAAGATCAGTCCAAACACATAAATCTTAAGATATAGCACACCGTCCTGCATGATATTCTGTGGCGTGTGGATCCATTCCATCATATTGCGGCAGAAAAAATATCCATACACTGTCAGAATCACAGCAAGGCTCAGTGATGAGGCAAAAGCCGTCGTGACAGCACGCTTCACACCCTTGCGGTCACCCGCTCCAAACAGTCTTGATACGATCACAGATGCCCCAAGGTTCATTCCCACAGCAAATGCCATAAAAATAACAGTGATCGGGTAAGACGCCCCAACCGCAGCCAGCGCATCCTCTCCCGCAAATTTTCCCGCGATCATACTGTCCGCAATATTGTATATCTGTTGAAAAGCCACACTGAACATCATCGGAAGCAAAAAACGCCATAACGTTTTATCCGGATGTCCCTTTGTCAGGTCTGTAACCATTTTTTCCTCTTTTCTTCACAAAAGGGACGATCGCTCGTCCCTCATGATTTCTGTAAAATTATAACTGATGTATACTTCCGTTCAAAGTATCCGTAATGTCCTTGATGCTGACAGGTTTCGGGATATATCCGTTCATTCCCGCATCGCGGCAGTTTTTGCGGTCGCTTGCAAAGGTATTGGCTGTCATCGCAAAGATCGGAATATTGTTGTCATCGCAAATTTCGACATAAAGATTTGAGAGAGAATTTTTTGTTTTTCTATGACAACGTAAAAAGGAACTCCTTAAAATAAGGAATTCCTTCATCGTTAGTCGAAGTGACAGGATTTGAACCTGCGACCTCTGCGTCCCGAACGCAGCGCTCTACCAAACTGAGCCACACTTCGTTATTTCGTTGTTTAAATTTGTTATGTCGTTCAACGCAAGACATATTATATTATAGGGTATCGGAATTGTCAACAGGTTTTTTGAAAAAATTTAAAAAAATTTTCTGTTGGAATATAAGTGATTGTATCGTGTGTTTTGTTTGTATTATTCGAACTACAAGAAACATGCTTTGAGAGTTTCGCAAATTATCGCGGCAGTCGTCAAGATCTCCTATAAAATGAGGCATTTTGCCCGTTACTTCCTCTAATAATATATCCCCGCCCGCGGGGTGAGGCTCCGCGGGGCGGGGATATTATTTCTTCGGCGATAGGAGCGCCGGAGATAGCGTTATATTGGGGCGAAATCTTTCATCTCAAATACCACATCTGCCACATTCATAGTGGATTTCCTGTGTGGTACAAGAACCACCGTCTTCTCTTCTGCGGATTCTCTGAGGGATTTGAGGATGATGCCTTCGTTCAGGGAATCGAGGTTTGAGGTCGGTTCGTCCATGAGAAGGAATGGACTGTCATGAAGGAAAGCGCGGGCGATGCCGATTCGCTGTTTTTCGCCACCAGAGAGGGTGTCTCCGAGTTCGCCTGCTTCTGTGTCGTAGCCTTTGGGAAGGCGCATGATGAAGTCGTGGATGGACGCTTTGCGGGCGGCTTCCATGATCTCCTCGCGCGTCGCGCCCGGCTTGCCGATTGCGATGTTGTTGGCTATGGAATCATGGAACAGGTGGGTCTCCTGTGTCACGTAGCTTTCCATGTCGCGGAGATGCTTTGTAGGAATCTTTCGCACGTCTTCGCCGTCTACGTGGAGCGCGCCGGAATTCACATCCCAGAAACGCATCAACAGCTTGAGAAGTGTGGATTTACCAGAACCGCTCGCCCCGTGGATCCCCAGGATCTTTCCTGCCGGAATATCCAGTGAGTAATTGTCCAGAATCACTTCATTATCATATGCAAACGTCACATGCTCCGCATCTGCGCCAGAAAATGTCCATCCTGCAGCACCATTACCAACATCCTGCTTCGCAGACACTCCCACTCCATCAGATGCACTGGCAGCATCCCGTTTTAAACCATCCACTACCAAAGCAGACTTCCTCTGCCCTGCACCACTCTGCACATCAGCAGTCACATTCCTGCACGCCTGTGCACCAGGCATCCACTCGCCCTCAACTTCCTCTACCTGCGGTTTCTCCTCAAGGATCGACAGCACTCTCTCCCCGCTTGCAAGCGTCTGGTTGAGATTATTGGAAAGGCTTGACAGTGCCACAACCGGGCCGAAGGAGCCCATCATGGCGATCGTGCAGGTCAGCACTCCGTCATATCCGATACTGCCCTGTCCATACAGATTCAGCGTCAAAAACAGCATTCCGAAAGACGCGATCAGGATCACCAGATTCGTCACTGATCTCTGGCTTCCTTCCATCTCGCTCAACTTCTTCTGCATCCCCGCCAGTCCGTCAGACCTCTCCTGCATCTCATCCGCACGTTTCGCGCCCTGCTGGTACTGGATCGTCTCGTCCAGACCACGCAGAGAATCCAGCACAAAACTGTTCAGTTTGCCAAATTCCGTACGGAATTTCATACCGCTGCCGCCGCCTCTTCTGCCATTCCAGAGCGGGATCACAACGCCCACAACCAGATATGCCGCCAGTGCAAACACCCCTGCTGCCGGGTGATCGCCAGCAGTTTAAACGCAATAAAATGATTGCAGTACTGTTCCACATAATGCAGCACGCCACGCAAGCGTATAAATCGATGACGTAAACTTTACATATCGGGCATAATAGGCATCGAGAAATAGAATAAGTACATAAATCGATGCAACCTTGCTATTTCGGTATCATCGGCCTGGGTGGGTGCCGGGATGGTTACTTTACGCTAACTCACCTTCTATGAAGCTAACACATGTGGTTAGTTAAAGTCAACTTATATTACCACCTGGCAACCTGCTGCTGACTTTCTACGCTCTCTTCATTACTGCCCGACAGCCTCCAGCCAGCTTTCTACATTTTCTTCCTCACCGCCCGGCAGCCTCCAACCAACTCTCTACGGTGGCTTCTTTTTCGCTGATGACTTCGGCGATTTCTTTTATTGACATTCCCCTCTGAAAAAGAGCTTTTGCCGTTTTTCTGCGTTCGTTTATTTCGCACTCCTGACGCATTTCTTTCATCAATTCTTCTAATGCTTCGCACATACTACCCGTCTCTCCTTCTGTCTCTTTTAATTCTGATACTCGTTTTGACAAGATTTCACTATACATTTCATCTGCGTTCTTGCAATGCAGATCATGCATTAATCGTCCCAGGTCTGTGTCCTCGTTCTGAATTGAGGAGTTTACATATATGATATGTGCGCCATCTCCAAACATATCTCCCGTTTCTTCGATGACCCGATCTGCATGATAAATCGGCAGACCTTTTCCTGGTACGTCATCTCGTGTGATAAAGATCACGTAACTCTCCGGCAGCTCCTCATAATCCTGACCCGGATTTAATGTGTTCATATCCAGCAGGCCGCTGTGATAGCGTGCTCTTTTCGGCGATGCGCCTTCTGATTCCTGCTGGATTTCTACATTATATCTCTTATCTTTATCGTCCTTTGCCACGCAGTCAAGAATTGCTGATCTGCCCTGTAGATTCTTGTAATCCTTCTGGACAATGTGATCCACAACCTGCAGGTCCTTCATTTCCATTATGATACGCAGAATATATTCTGCACATTCGCGTTTCTTCAGTACATTTCGCATGAAGATATCATTCATGATCGTAAGTTCTTTTATTACGTCTTTGTATCTTATGTAGCGCTGTTCCAGTTCATTATCTGGAGCTATACCAGTGGTTCCCATTTCGATAACGTCCTCCATTCGTAATGATAAAATAATTTTGCAGTGTGTTTTATGTAATTTTTTATCAGCTTGAAATGTATTTTTTTAGAGTATTATCGGAATGTATTTTTAATTTTGGGTTTTTGTTTCAGAAAATTTTTGTCCTCTGTGCAGATGAAGTTTTTTCTGTATCAACTCCTTGTTTATAGTACTTTATGTTCTTAATTTTAACAGGAATTATATTTCTGGTCAACGAAACTTTTTATAAAGTTAGGTAAATATTTGTTTCTACTTTTTTTATTTTTTGCCTTTTGTCCGGGGGATTTTTCGCCTGGGTGGCGTAAGAAGACCGTCAAGGGACGTCGCCCGTCCCCTGACAACCCCTGGGCTGGGTGTTGGACGGAAATTTTGTCGTGTGGGGTGCCCTTTGAAAAATTCTCCTGGTGTTTCAGGTCGGGAGATTTTCGTATGAATGGGATTCTGGGTTGCGCTGTGGCTCCCTGAGTCTTGGGTTTTGTATGGGGTAGGGTGTCCTGTGGACACGCAGATTGTTGGTTGGGACTGGGGATGGTTTGTATAGATCTGATTTCTATTGGTATCCGAATCCACAAAATTCCCATAAAAAAATGGCCCAACCCACAATCAAGTAGATTCAAGCCAACAAAAAAATCTTAATAAATAACTCTCAGCCAACTCACCACCTCCAAACAAGCACTCTCCCCTCACATCCAGAAGGTTAGCAACGCCGTGCTCTCCGGCATATGCGCCTTCCCCGCAGTACAAGTCACCGTGATCATGATCATTCCCTTAATATTCCCATGACTGCTCCGCGTAAACCGACACGCGCTCAGCGGGATTCTCACCTTATTCGCACGAAGATCAACTTCGCACAGCTGCCCATGATTCTCATACTTAAGGGACGAAAGCCACCCCGTCATATCCTTGCCATCGATCCGGGAAATGCCATGTACCGGACAGATCGTAAGCTCGAGCCAACTTCCCCGGTTATTATTACGGATCACCGCAATATGCTCAAACCCCTGATGTGCCATGGAAAGGCGTGGGCCGCCGCCGGTACGATTCACCTGATGAAGCGCGATCCCCACCTCATAATTTCCCTTTTCAAGGACTTTTTCCAGGAAATTCGGCGTAGAAGATTCCTGCGAGATCGTAGTATCTTTTTTTACCTGTGTATCACTTCTGGTGATAGACAGAAGAAGTTCATAATCGACATTTTCTATCAGCTGGCGAAGCGATTCCTGCCGGGATCCTTCGCTCACTCCCAGACGGGTCAGATAAGACTGCGTGGACTGCAGAATGCGCTCGTACATCCTGAGTGCACAGATGCCAGCCTCAGTAAAAGTATACTGTTCCGTCAGATACCCATAATTTACACATTCCTTAAAAAAACGACTTACCGGACCGTGGCTCACACCACAGATATCAGCAACAGTCCCCACACAGCCACGCTTTTTTTCAATTTTTTCCAGAGTCATCAGATAGTTAATCTGAAGCAGTGAAGGATGGAGTAGATCTTTCATAGTTTATGTATATTCCTTTCCAGTAAAAAAACGAGCCAGTCTTACCATATATGAACATCCAGTTCCCTGCTGTTCCAGTCCACCGGTTCCTCGTCCTCATTCGCAAACGCGATCAGGGCATTTCCCTCGATGACAGGGTCCTGTCTCTGAATTGAAAATTCAAAAACATCAGAAGGAATGACAGGTTTCCCCTTATGCAGTTCCGCACGGATCCATTTTTGCTGATCTTTGTACCAGAGGCATCCCAGATCACTGTCTGGCTCCGTATCGATCTCAAGCTCAAACCAGCTTTTTTCTTCCTCGACATGAAGCCTGATATTCTGGGAAAAATCATGAAATTCCCGCGCGAACCTGCGGGGATACGTTTTTTCCATATAATAAATCCCCATCAAAAAAAACATAGTCTCCAGGTGCATACCGATAACTCAGATCCGTATACCGCAAAACTCTCTCAAAAGTCTCTCCATAATTCACAAAATTGCAAACCTGCCGGACTGTCTCCTCGCTGACGATATGCTCCATACGGCAGGCATCTTCCCTGGCGGTTTCACTTCCCACACCGACAAACTGCAGAAACTGAGCAAAAGTCTCATGCCGATACCCACACTCCACCCCCGTCAATAGCCCCAGCGCTTTTCGCGCCCAGCGAAACAGCCCTCCGCGTGGTCAGGAGGGGAGCGCGAGGGGAGAACGACCTTCGCAACTATGAGTGCCCTCCCCTCGCAAGGCTTTTCAAAGCCCTTGTCAGACTCAATAATATATCGTATATTATAACTAACACACAAAACTCC
>NZ_FR886711.1:71766-73184 GCF_000436615.1 Blautia sp. CAG:237 | reverse complement strand
TATACACAACATCAGCACCCACTGCACCCGCACCGAATTCGTCGGCACCACCGTCCTCGACACCATCGGCCTCGTCATCTCCGGCATAGATGACACCTTACTATCCACCATGAACATCAGCACCAAATACCACACCCTCGGTCTCTTCAGCTCCCGGACCGGAGCCGCCGGTCAGATCACCGCAATAGACGACGCAGTCAAAGCCACCAACACCGAAGTCCTCTCCATCGAATTTCCAAGAGACACCAAGGGCTGGGGCGGCCATGGCAACTACATCGTGATCGGCGGTAACGATGTTTCCGATGTACGCCACGCGATCGAACTCGCACTTGAACTCACGAAAAAAAATGCCGGAGAGCTGTACATCAGCGACTCCGGACATCTTGAATTTACATTTTCCGCCAGCGCAGGCGCAGCCCTGCAAAAAGCTTTCCACGCTGTACCGGGACAGGCTTTCGGCTTCATGGCAGGATCCCCTGCTGCGATCGGCCTCGTCATGGCTGACGCCGCAATGAAAGCTTCCGCCGTCAACATCGCCTGCTACATGACCCCAAGCATCGGCACCAGCCACTCCAATGAGGTCATCCTCGGTATCTCCGGCGATGCCAGTGCTGTCAAAGCCGCCGTCCTCGAAGCCCGCCAGGTCGGCCTCGAACTCCTCATCGGCATGGGCAGCTACCCCGAAATCCCCGGTACACCGTACCTGTAAATCAAAAAAGCCCGCGCCCCACACCACTCATCCAACCGACAAGTGGTCCTGGGGTACAGGCTTTTTATTATATTCATTAATAATTGAATTTAGTTAAGCTGGTAAACATCTGCATACTGCAGTCCGAAGCTCAGTGCCTCGCTGTGGCTGCTGCAGTAGATATCTACGTGTCCGTATGGAGTTCCAAGGTCTTCTACGGTGTAAACGTTGCCGTTGATGAGAAGTTTGGTTCCGAACGGTACGCCTGCCATGGCTACGGTACGTCCTGCTACCGGCATGGTTCCGCTGGCTGTTGCGTTTCCTGCTGTTCCGCAGCAGATCGCACAGTTACAGTAAGCAGTCAGCTTGAAGTTTCCAAGGTAAGTTCCCTGACTGGAGTCAGAAGAAGAACTGCTGTCGCTGGAAGATGTATCGCTGCTGTCAGAAGAACTGTCAGAGCTTGTATCCTCGCTGGAATCATCTGTATAAGAATCATCACTGGAAGTATCCTCTGTTTCATCTGTATACTGGCTGTCATCATCGATAGTTCCTGCATTATCATCCTCAGAATAATCATCGGAGCTGTCAGAAGAACTATCCTCTGTGTAGGAATCATCACTCTCATCATAGGACTCGTCCTCAGAGTAATCCTCGTCACTGGATGCATCCTCGCTGTAATCAGAAGAATCCTCCTCATTTGCAGCTTCTGCTGCCGCTGCCTCGGCTGCTG
>NZ_FR886711.1:49090-71754 GCF_000436615.1 Blautia sp. CAG:237 | reverse complement strand
GCTGCCGCTGCCTCGGCTGCTGCCTGAGCCGCTGCTTCCTCAGCTGCACGCTCCTGCTCAGCCTGCTCCATCAGGACTGCGATATCATTGTCTGCGTTGTTGACCTCTGCCATCAGAGCATTCGCTTCTTCCTGACTTGCGCTGATCTGATTTACATAGGAGCTGATGTTATCGCTTGTTGTAGCAACAAGGTTCTGAACCTCCTGCTGCTTGGAGCCTTTCTCTGCGAGCATAGTATTGATGGAAGCGGATTCCTCCTCGATCTTCTGCTGCTGATCGGCGATATTCTGCTGTGTTGCCTCGTATTTCTCAAGCATGTTTCTGTCGTATTTGGACAGCTCGGAAATGTTGTTTGCCTGATTCAGGAGCTCGGAAAGACTTCCGGCTGAGATCAGTGCCTCAAACATGGTTGTGCCGCCGTGCTCATATATGTACTGGATACGGTCGGACATTGCTTCCTTCTGCTTGATGGCTGCCTTCTTCGCACTGGCGAGTGCAACCTTGACTTTGTTTAACTCGTCCTCTTTCTCAGCGGCCTGTGTGCTTAACTGGGAAATGCTCTCTGTCAGTTCATTATATTGTGAATTCAGTTCTGACAGGTAGGATTCGAGTTCCTGTTTCTTGCTCTCCAGGCCACTGATGTTTGCCTGTGCCTGGTCAAGTCCTGCCTGCGCTTCCTGCTTCTGAGCCTGTGCTGCGGCTATCTGATCTTCTGTAGAAGCGAATACGGTTGTTCCCATAGAAGCAGTCATTGCACATGTTATCAGCAGTGAAAGAACTTTCTTACTTTTCATATAAACACCTCATAATTTTTTTGTGTCCTTAGTATAACACATTTTTTCATAAAATCAACACTTTTATTTAATTTTTGTAACATTCATGTAACATTTCAAATAAAAATCCCCGATTTTACCGCATATACACTATATCTGTTACAAAAAAATTACACCGTAAAACCAGTCTGCCACTTTCTCCGCAGCACCACCCCAGGCAGATCTGTCATCAATTCTGCACAAAAAAACAGCCCGCCGGGATCTCTCCCAACAGGCTGGTGCAACTGGCATCTGTTATTCCGCCGCAGCTTCCTCCAGTTCCTCTCCGTCTTCCGTATTCAGAAGTTCCTGATATTTCTCCAGGATCAGAGACTGGATATGGTCTCTTGTCTGCGAATTGATCGGATGTGCGATATCACGGTATTCTCCGTCACTTGCCTTGCGGCTCGGCATTGCGATGAACAATCCCTTTTCTCCCTCGATCACCTTGATATCATGTACTACAAATTCATCATCTATTGTGATCGAAACGACCGCTTTCATCTTTCCTTCTTTTGCAATCTTTCTCACACGTACATCTGTAATATTCATTTGTTTGCTGCCCCTTTCATTTTTCATACGCACAGTTTGATTCTGTATTTATCTGCCACCATTACCAGCGACCTGATTATAATGCGTACCTTTCATTCTTTTCTACAATGATACGAACCTTGCCGTCCTCACCGGTGTAACAGGAATCTGCCCTGATCGTATCTCGGCTCTCAACGATGCAGTTCTCGATCCGGACATTATCGCCCAGATAAACATCATTGAGGATCACGGAATTCCTGATCACACAGTTGTTGCCTACGTAAACATCCTTGAACAGCACAGAATTCTCAACTGTACCATTGATGATGCATCCGCTTGCAACAAGACTGTTCTTTACGACTGCTCCCGGATTGTACTTCGCCGGTGGAAGGTCGTCGATCCTGGTCTTGATCGCCGGTTCCTGTTTGAAGAAATAGTTCCGGATCTCCGGCTGCAGGAATGCCATATTGGTCCGATAATATGCTTCCGCAGTGGAAATATTGCTCCAGTATGTATCTATCTTATAGCCGTAAATTCGTTTGAGGTTTTTGTAACGGATAAGGATATCGTTTACAAAATCATGTCTGCCTTCCTGGGCAGCGCGCTCCAGAAGCTCAATCAGCTGGCGGCGCCTGATGACATAAATACCGGTAGAGATCGTATTGTAATTGGATACGATCGGTTTCTCTTCGAATTCTTCGATCCTACAGTCATCATTCATGCGGACCACGCCAAAACGCTCTACTTCACTCTGGTCCTTACATGTCGTACATACAACAGTGATGTCTGCACGTTTCGAAATATGGAAATCCAGAACCTTGTTGTAATCCATCTTGTAGATGCAGTCGCCGGATGCGATCACAACATACGGCTCATGGCTTTTCTTGAGGAAATCAATGTTCTGGTAAATGGCATCTGCTGTTCCCTGATACCACAGGCTGTTGTCCTTGGTGATCGTAGGGGTAAATACGAAAAGTCCTCCCTGCTTACGGCCGAAGTCCCACCATTTGGAGGAACTTAAGTGTTCGTTGAGGGATCTTGCGTTGTACTGGGTCAGTACGGCAACTTTCTGTACGTGTGAATTTGCCATATTGCTCAGTGCGAAATCTATACTGCGGTAACTTCCGGCTACCGGCATTGCTGCGATTGCTCTCTTGTCCGACAATTCCCGCATACGGCTGTTGTTGCCGCCTGCAAGGATAATCCCGATTGCCTTCATGACTGCTCACCATCCTTTGCTTTGATCACCTGTCCACTCTCAAGAATTCCGTTCGGATAATCCTCCGCTGCAGTAATTCCTGAAATTGCAGTGTTTCTTCCTATCTTAACATTGTCCGGTATGACGCTCTGCTCTCCGATCGTAGCAAGTCCGAACGCATAAACTGCAGGCTTGAGGACGTTCTTCGCCTCTTCTCCGCATCCAATGATAACGTTATCGCCAACGGTGACATCCTCTGCTATGATCGCCTTGTCCAGAACGGAGTTCTCTCCTATTACAGTGTTCCTCATAATGATGGAATCCTTCACAACCGTTCCCTTGCCGATCACGACATTCGGTCCGATGACGGAATGATAGACCTCTCCGTAGATCTCCGTGCCCTCGCCGATCAGACAGCAGTCTGTCACTGCATCCGCTGCGATATACTGAGGCGGGATAATATCTCCCTTGGTATAGATCCGCCAGTATTCTTCATAAAGATTGAACTCCGGAACAATGTCGATCAGTTCCATATTGGCTTCCCAATAAGATCCCAGAGTTCCAACATCCTTCCAGTATCCACTGTATTCGTAGGCAAAAAGTCTCTGCCCCTTGTCCTTACAATAAGGAAGGATATGCTTGCCAAAGTCACAGTTGCTCTGTGCCTTAAGTGCGATCAGAGCCTCCTTCAGCACAGGCCAGCTAAATATGTAAATTCCCATAGAAGCCAGATTGCTGCTCGGCTTCTCCGGTTTCTCCTCGAATTCCTTCACACGTCCTGTCTCGTCAGTCACCATGATGCCGAAACGGCTTGCTTCCTCCATAGGGACAGGCATACATGCAATTGTGATATCCGCTTTGTTTGCCTTGTGGAAATTCAGCATGATCTCATAGTCCATCTTGTAGATGTGGTCGCCGGAAAGAATCAGCACATAATCCGGATTATACTGCTCCATGTAATCGAGATTCTGGAAAATCGCATTTGCTGTTCCGGTGTACCATTCGCTGTTGTCGCTCCTCTCATATGGAGGCAATACGGTCACACCGCCCTCATTCCTGTCCAGATCCCACGGGATTCCGATTCCGATATGTGTATTCAGACGCAATGGCTGATACTGCGTCAGAACGCCCACTGTGTCAATGCCTGAATTAATACAGTTACTCAGCGGAAAATCAATGATACGATATTTTCCCCCAAAGGCGACCGCTGGTTTCGCTACCTTAGCTGTCAATACTCCAAGTCTGCTGCCCTGACCGCCAGCCAGCAGCATGGCGATCATCTCTTTCTTAATCATGCACTCACCTCTTGTTTTGTTTGATTTTTTAATTATACCATACTCATCAAGATTAGTGAACATTATTTACAATTTTTTTGTGCAAACTTTGTGTTTTTTATATTTATTGCACACGTTTTTTGTGTTACAAAAAAACATCGCATTACTTTTTATGTGAGTTTTGCACAATTTTTCGACATTTTATTGTATATTTTTTCATCCATCAAACTTAGACTTTTCATTTCCACCCTCAAGGGGTATAATATTAGCGTAACTGTTTCGTATTTTCACAGTTAATAAATTAAGGAGATTATCATTATGTATCAGATAGACTTTCATAAACCGATCGCCATCCATTTCATTGGTATTGGCGGAATCAGCATGAGCGGACTGGCTGAGGTCCTTCTGGAAGAGGGATTCACCATCTCCGGCTCTGACGCGAAGAAAAGCCCGCTGACCACTCTTCTCGAGAAAAAAGGGGCTACCCTCTACTACGGACAGCGTGCTTCCAACATCAAGGACTCTGTTGACGTTGTTGTTTACACAGCAGCCATCCATCCGGACAACCCGGAATTCGCCTGTGCAAAGGAGAAAGGCATCCCGATGCTCACCAGAGCGCAGCTTCTCGGACAGATCATGCGCAATTACGACACCCCGATCGCAGTATCTGGAACTCATGGCAAGACTACCACAACTTCTATGATCTCCCACATTCTGCTCAAAGGTGAATGCGACCCGACCATCAGTGTCGGCGGTATCCTTCCGGCGATCGGCGGAAATATCCGTGTCGGTCAGTCAGAGACTTTCCTCACCGAAGCCTGCGAGTACACCAACAGCTTCCTGAGCTTTTTCCCGAAGATCAGCATCATCCTGAACATGGATGCGGATCATCTGGATTTCTTCAAGGATATCGATGACATCCGTCATTCTTTCCGTAAGTTTGCAGAACTTCTTCCGGCAGACGGTGCACTCATCATCAACGCAGATACTCCGAAATACGAGGAGATCGCGAAGGATCTTCCATGCAAAGTCATCACCTACAGTCTTGAGAAAGAAGCCGACTACACAGCCGACAATATCACATACGATGAATTCGGACATGCCACTTTCCGCGTACTCCATAACGGTGAGCCGATCGGAACCTGCACTCTCCGCGTTCCGGGAATCCACAATGTTTCCAATGCGCTGGCATCCATCGCCTGCGGACAGCTTCTGGAACTTTCCAACGAAGTGATCTTTGAGGGACTTAAGGACTTCACAGGAACAGACCGCCGTTTCCAGTACAAGGGACAAATCGGCGGCGTTACGATCATCGATGATTATGCACATCATCCGACAGAGATCGAGGCAACTCTCCATGCAGCAAAGAATTATCCACACAAAAAGATCTGGTGTGTTTTCCAGCCGCATACTTATACACGTACCAAGGCTCTGCTTCCGGAATTTGCCAAGGCTCTTTCTCTGGCAGATCATGTCGTTCTTGCTGATATTTATGCAGCCAGAGAGACTGATAACCTCGGAATTTCCTCCGCAAACCTGCAGGAACTGATCTCTGAGATCGGTACTCCGTGCGAATATTTCCCGACTTTTGACGAAATCGAGAACTTTTTGCTTGAAAATTGTACACAGGGTGACCTGTTGATAACTATGGGGGCCGGAGACGTTGTAAATATTGGAGAACAGCTCCTCGGCAAGTAAGTTATCCACATTATCCACATGCTTATACACATTTTGGACGGTGTATAGCATGTGGATTTTTATTACCCTGGAGTGTTTACATAAGTGTATGTGGAAACCTGCAAAAATGCGCTGATTTGCACGTTTTATCGACATTTATCATGGTTGCAGATAATTTTATCCCGATTTCACTTTCCACATTATCCACATTATCCACATTTTAGTGTGGAAATCTTTTACCGAAAAATACCCTATTCTCTTTTGAAAAAGGTTGTGCTATAATCCAATTGTTCCAGACTGCCGCTGTTTCGGCGGCATTTAACCGGAATTTTTTCTTGGAAAGTGAGCGATATTTCATGGCAATGATCACCTTACAAAACTCCTCCATGACGGAGGTCACGATCTTATCGAACACATTTATCGACAATTATATGCCGGAGGCAAACGGGGAATTCGTCAAAGTGTATATCTATCTTTTGCGTTCACTCTCCAATGCTCCGGTTTCTTTCAGTCTGGAGCAGATGGCAGACCGTCTGCTGTGCACAGAGAGGGACATCCTCCGTGCGCTGAAATACTGGGCAAAGCAGGAGCTCCTTGTCCTTGATTTCACAGACAGTGATAAACTCTGCGGGATTGCACTGCTCTCTCCGGATAAACATACGGAGAATGCGTCTTCTGTCTCTGCTTCTGTGGAGACCGTTTCCACCGTAGAACAGCCGGCCATTCAGGCTGCATCAGCTCCTTCCGCCGCTGTGGAACCTTCTGTTCCCACTGGCAAAGCTTCTTCTGACAAGAAGCAGGAACTGACCCCTGAGCGTATCCGCGAGCTGAAGCAGAATGAGGAGATCATCCAGATCCTTTATATCGCAGAGCAGTACCTCGGCAAGACGCTCTCCCCTACGGAGAGCCAGAAGCTGCTCTTCTTTTATGACGGGCTTGGCTTAAGCGCGGATCTGATCGAGTATCTTCTTGAATACTGCGTCAGCCACAATCACAAGAGCATCCGTTACATTGAGAAGGTTGCCATTGCCTGGGCTGAGGAAGGCATCACTACTGTCGAGCAGGCGAAGCGTTCCAATTCACGTTATAATAAGGAATATTTTACGATTCTCAAGGCGCTGGGGATCACGAACCGTAACCCGGTTGAGACAGAGATCACGCTTATGGATACCTGGCTCAAGACGTATTGTTTTTCCATGGAGATCATCCAGGAGGCATGTAACCGTACCGTTCTCCAGACCGGACAGGCAAGTTTCCAGTACACGGACAAGATCCTCGAGGGCTGGAAGAAGAAAGAAGTCAAAACTCTCGACGACATCCGTTCTCTGGATGATGAGCACCAGAAACGCCGCCAGAGCAAGAAGGCTGCCTCCAGGAAACCGGCCGCACCTGCTTCCAATAACCGTTTTAACAATTTCGAACAGAGAGAATATGATTTCAGCGAATATGAGAAGCATCTGCTGAATCAGTAAGCTTTTTACACATAAGGAGGAAAGCGTGGCTTTACAGAATTTTCAATATGATACCATCATGAGAGAATATAGCCGCCGTCAGTCAGAGGTCCAGCGTGCCCTCGAGGAGCGGCGCAAAGAAGCGTATACACGAGTTCCCAGACTCCTGGAAATCGACCAGGAAGTCGCATCTTTGAGTGCCCGTAAGGCCCGTGCATTGCTTCTCGGACAGCCGGCTTCCATCGAGGAACTGCGCGAGGAGGTTGCTGCGCTTGCCAATGAGCGGATCTCTCTTCTCAAGGCAAACGGGTTTCCTGCGGATTACCTGAAACCGCATTATTTCTGCCGTGAATGTCAGGATACAGGATATACTGACGGCCACCGCAAATGCGCCTGTTTCAAAAAAGCAGAGATCGAGCTTCTTTATACACAGTCAAATCTTACAGAGATTCTCAAAAAAGAAAATTTTGAGCACTTTTCTTTTGACTGGTATTCTGATACAATAAAAAATGAAGCAACAGGATTAACTGCCCGCCAGACAGCACAGCGGGCTTACGATACCGCCTGGAACTTTGTGCAGGATTTTGACTCCCGCTTCCAGAATCTGTTTTTCTATGGCAGCACCGGTGTAGGCAAGACTTTTCTTTCCCACTGTATCGCCAATGCACTTCTGGAGAGTTCTCACTGTGTTTTGTATTTTTCTGCGTTTGATCTGTTTGACAGCATGGCTCAGACAGCTTTTTCCAGAAAATCCGAAACCGACCCCGGCGAAAATTTTATCCTGGACTGTGATCTACTGATCATTGATGATCTGGGTACGGAGCTGACCAACAGCTTTGTGTCCTCGCAGTTATTTTTGTGCATCAACGAGCGTATTGCCCGGCGTAAATCCACGGTCATTTCAACGAATCTGACGCTTGAGGATTTCTCAGCCACGTATTCCGAGAGAACTTTTTCCCGGATCGCGAGCAACTATCAGATGTTGAAACTGATCGGCAAAGACATCCGAATACAGAAAATATTTTTAGGAGGAAAATAAAGATGGCACAGTTAAACAACAAGGAACTGACTACACTTCCAGTAGGAAGACTGGGACTCATCCCTCTGGAAAGCTGTCGTCCCCTTGGCGAAAAGGTCAATGAATGGCTTGTTAAATGGAGAAACGAAAGAGACCACGCAGAAATGCAGTCCTTCGCATTTGAAGGATATCAGCGCGATTCTTACATTGTCGATGTCAAAACTCCTCGTTTTGGCTCCGGTGAAGGTAAGGGTGAGGTCAATGAATCTGTCCGTGGTGATGATATCTATCTTATGGTAGATGTAACCAACTACAGCCTGACTTACCGTATCAGCGGATTCACCAACCTGATGTCTCCGGACGACCATTTTCAGGATCTGAAACGTGTGATTGCAGCGATCGGCGGCAAAGCACGCCGTGTCAATGTCATCATGCCGTACCTTTATGAGAGCCGCCAGAGCAAACGTACTGGCCGTGAATCTCTGGACTGTGCATCTGCACTCCAGGAACTGACCGGAATGGGCGTAGAGAACATCATCACTTTTGACGCACATGATGCGCGTGTACAGAATGCTACTCCGCTTCATGGTTTTGAGACCATCCAGCCGGCTTATCAGTTCATTAAGGCTCTTCTTAAGAACGAAGAGGGACTTCATATCGACAATGACCATTTCATGATCATCAGCCCGGATGAAGGAAGTATGAGAAGAGCGATCTACCTTGCCAACGTCCTCGGTGTTGACATGGGTATGTACTACCGCAGACTGGACTACACCCGCAAGGTAAACGGTCGTCATCCGATCGCAGCTTACGAGTTTCTTGGACCGAAGCTCGAGGGCAAGGACGTTATCCTGATCGACGATATGATCTCCTCCGGATACAGTATCCTTGAGATCGCATCTCTCCTCAAGAAACGTGGTGCAGGCAGGATCTATATCTGCACAACCTTCGGCTTCTTTACAGACGGACTTGAGAAGTTTGACGATGCTGCAAGAAACGGAATCTTTGATAAGCTTCTGACCACCAACCTGATCTATCAGACTCCGGAACTTCTTGCGAAGCCATACTACATCAGCTGTGATATGAGTAAGTATATCGCCCTGATCATCGACACTCTGAACCATGATATGTCTGTCAGCCACCTGCTGAACCCGGCAGACAGGATCAAGCGCTGCGTGTCCAATTATATGGCTCAGTATGACGAGAAATAATATCTGATTACATTTTTTCTTCCATAATAAATACCCCGCGGGGAGGATGTTTCTTGCATCTTCTCTGCGGGGTATTTGAATTTATAAGTATATTAGTTCTGATCTCCTGCAAGCTTCTGGATCGTGGACATTGCCAGATTAAGGGAATCGATCTCTATCTCCTCTGCGATCGGAAGGTATGTATAGTCTTCGACTTCCTGGTACTCTTCCATCAGGTTTGACAGGCTGATCTCCTTTTCTTTGATTGCTTCATCGAGATCATCTTTGCCGGACTGTAAGCGGTCCTGACGCGCAAGGAAACGCTTCTTGACTCTCCGACGCTTCTCAAGCTCACGGATGGTTTTCATATTGAAAAAGCCTTCCAGCAGCACGAGGCAGATTCCGGCTGCGGCTGCTACCAGTGCCAGCATCGTTTCTTTGAAATGTACGCCAAGAATGAGTGCACCTGCCAGAAACAGAATCAATGTTACACAGATTCCGGCTGCCTGTATCTGATTTCTGCGTTCCAGCTGTTGAATACGTTCTTCCGAAAATCCCTCTCCGTGACCTCCATCCAGTCTGCGTAAAGAATCCTCCTGCGCGCGCATTTCAATTCTCTCTTCCTCCAGTTCATGAAGTTCCCTGTTCATATGGTCAATAGAGGTACGGATCTTCTGTTTCTCAGCAAGATTCTCTTTCTTCCGGCGTTCTACCTGCACCTGATAACCCTTGCGGGACATCTTGAGCATCTGTAAAATGCGTCCGAGATCCTTCTGTTCTGCGTCCTGCATAACACGCCCGTTTACAAGCACAGAAGCATTCAAAAGGGACTGCAGGCCGTGATAAAGTGCCTTGTCCTCTACGACAGGTCTGCTGCCGCTATCTGCAAACTGTTCGATATAGTCCCCGATCAGGGTTCCCTTATATTGTTCGTGCAGTTTCTCAAGATCATATGCCGGACGGGACTCGTCCAGAACTTCCACGATATTTCCCATTGTTTTGAGGCGTTCTGCGAGAAGAAGGCTTCCCGGGGAGCGGGTTCCCTGTATGATGATACGGTAGATATTTTTTCCGCCACGCTTCATGATCTCGTTACGCAACATTTCCTCCAACGTATGCTGTGTAGAACCTTCTTTGACTGTCAGAAGAAGATTCTGGTAAGAACGGCTGGCAAACGGTACGAAGTGCGTCCTTACTTTACCTTCACCGTAGGTTCCTTCTATATATCCATGCTCTCCCAGGTCATTCCTGTCGATCGGCTCCAGCGCACCGGAATACAGCATCCAGTCCTTGAACGGTGCCTGCTGCTGGTGCTTATGTCCAAGTGCAATATAATCAAATCCACCGTCTGCCAGTTTACGGAAATCCATCGGGATATGCTCAGTATCTCCACCATGCGCCATCAGAACGTGAAATCCTCTTTTATCAGATTTCTTCCAGCCATCATAAAGTGCTTCGTGAATCTCCTTATGTTCGTAACTCAGACCATATACATAGACGTTTTTCTCCGGAATCTCAATACAGGTATGGCTCTCTCCGTCAAAAAATGACACATTCTGATTCCATTTGAATGTCCGGTAGAAAGAATCCTTCCTCATATAATCGCTGTCTCCGGCCATAAGAAAGACTCTGGTCTGACTGATCGTGCCAAAAAGGTCATTTATCTCTCTCAGTTCGCTTAGAAGAGGCTGTCGATGAAAGAGATCTCCGGCTATAAACAGCAAATCCACCGGGCTCTTGCGTATTGTCGCAATCACCCGGCGGAAAGTTTCCCAGATTTCTTCTTCCCGCTCGCGACTCCACGGGCAGCCTCGATCCGGCACTGCCCCCAGGTGTACATCTGCAAGATGAATAAATCTTATCATTTAATTACTACTCCTTATAAATCACAGTTATTTACAGTTCTCGGGAACGGGATCACGTCACGGATGTTGCCCATTCCTGTCAGATACATTACACAACGTTCGAATCCAAGTCCGTATCCGGAATGACGGGTAGAACCGTATTTACGGAGATCCATGTAGAACTGATAATCCTCGGCTTTGAGTCCGAGTTCATCCATACGGAATTTCAGTTTCTCGTAGTCGTCCTCTCTCTGGCTTCCTCCGATGATCTCTCCGATTCCAGGAACAAGGCAGTCCATAGCTGCAACGGTCTTGCCGTCGTCATTCAGTTTCATGTAGAATGCTTTGATCTCCTTCGGATAATCTGTAACGAATACAGGTTTCTTAAAGATCTGCTCTGTCAGATAGCGCTCATGCTCTGTCTGAAGGTCGCATCCCCAGAATACTTTGTAGTCGAATTTGTCGTTGTTTTTCTCAAGAAGCTCAATTGCTTCTGTGTAGGTTACATGACCGAATTCGGAATTTACTACGTGGTTCAGACGATCCAGAAGTCCCTTGTCGATGAAGGAATTGAAGAAGTTCATTTCTTCCGGAGCGTTCTCAAGTACATAACGGATCACGTATTTGAGCATTGCTTCTGCGAGATCCATGTTGTCGTTGAGGTCTGCAAATGCACACTCTGGCTCGATCATCCAGAACTCAGCAGCATGACGTGTGGTGTTGGAGTTCTCTGCACGGAAGGTCGGTCCGAAGGTGTAGATGTTGCGGAATGCCTGTGCATAAGTCTCGCCGTTGAGCTGTCCGCTTACAGTGAGGTTTGTCTCCTTGCCAAAGAAGTCCTTGCTGTAGTCTACAGTTCCGTCCTCGTTCAGCGGCGGGTTCTTCATATCCAGTGTGGTTACCTGGAACATCTCTCCTGCACCCTCACAGTCGCTTCCTGTGATCAGTGGTGTATGAACGTAAACAAATCCTCTCTCCTGGAAGAATTTGTGGATCGCATAAGCGCACAGGGAACGTACACGGAATACTGCCTGGAAAGTGTTTGTTCTCGGTCTTAAGTGTGTCATGGTTCTTAAGTATTCAAGAGTATGGCGTTTCTTCTGAAGCGGGTAGTCCGGTGCGGATGCGCCTTCTACCTGTACTTCCTCTGCCTGGATCTCAAACGGCTGCTTTGCTTCCGGTGTCGGAACGAGGGTTCCTTTGACGATGATGGCAGCACCTACGTTTAATTTGCTGATCTCAGCAAAATTCTCCATGGTGTCGTGATATACGATCTGAAGTGTCTCGAAATAGGTTCCGTCATGAAGGACGATGAATCCAAATGCTTTGGAACCACGGACGCTGCGGACCCAGCCTCCTACTGTCACTTCCTGGTTCATATATTGTTCTCTGTTTTTGTAAATTTCTCTTACAGTTGTAAGCTTCATAATCTGTTTCCTCTCTGTCTTTCATTTCTCATCCAATTGATTTCTAGTATAGACTATTCGTCTGATTCCTGCAAGGAGTAAATATGAGAGATTACGGGATTTCTTATGATTCCCAGAGAAGAGTATCTGTAAGTTTATATCCGTCTGTCATATCGTAAGAACTGATGCCGTTTTCTGTAACAAGATAAAACGTATCTGAAATATAAATGCCTCTCATGGTGCGGTATTCCGTATTGGTGAGTGCATCGTCAAACAGACCGCTCTGTGTGATGTTCAGGTATGCTCCCGGAACAAAACCGTCTTCTTCGCTGTAGGAAAGAAGTCCGTAGTAATACTGTTCTTCTGTGTGGTAGTAGTCTCCTGTGCCGCTGTTCTTATACAGTCCGTAGGCAAAACCGAAGAGGTTTTTGTCCGGGGATGCCAGGATCGCGCGGTAATTGGAAAGCGCATCGCAGATGGATACATTCTTGAGAACAATGCGGTCAATCTCTTTGACATCGGAAGGATCTGTGATGTCGAACATAGAGCATTTCAGCCCTTCGATGCTGCCTGTGTCGGGATCTGTCTCCCAGCCGATACCGAGCAGCTTGTTTTCTCCGTAGAAATGGAGGTATTCGGAGAAGCCGGTGATCTTGAGTTCGCCGATGATCTTCGGTTTCGTCGGGTCAGAAAGATCTGCTGAAAACAGCGGGTCTGTGTTTCTGTAGGTGACAAAGTATCCGGTATCTCCCATGAAACGGGCAGACTTGATCTCTTCGTTATCGGCAAGGTTCTCGATCTTGCCAATGGTTTTCATGTCTGCATCAAGGATATAAAGTCCGTTGGTTCTGGTATATTCGCTGTAATCTTTGTTCCAGCCTGCGGTTGTTGTAACCAGGCGGAGGTTTCCGTTATATTCATCCATGGAAAAACTATTGTTGAGTTCTCCGGATACGGAACCGGTGCTTCCTTCTGTAAAAAAGCCATCCTCATAACCGATGCGGACGACCTCCGTGCGCGGTTTCGTGTCGGATGCGGTCCAGTCGGAAACAGCAGAATAGATGTTGGATTCGCTTACGTAAAAAGTCTCTGCGCCGCTGACAACTGCCATGCTGTCTGTGACCTGATCCGGGTTCTCATCGGAGACGGAGGATGCTACCAGATAGTTTTTGCCGTCATAGGTGTAGTCTGTTGTTTCTTCGGCTGCCGGCAGGTAGATGTGGTCGTATGCGATGTACTCGTCATCAATCCTCGGAATATATTTTACTTTTGCATCGACCCCGTCTGTGGTGTCCGGGGAGTAGGAAGTAAAGAGATAAAGATTCCCTCCATTTCTTCTGGAAGAAAGGTATGTGCCGTCCTGCTGGCAGGTTCCTGTCTGTTTCGGATTCTCACGGTCGGAAATGTCATAGGTGTCGATGGAGACCGTTGTCACCGGGACGCTGTAGCTGGCGCGGACGGTGTTGGTGTCGGTGTTATCTGTTTCGCTGTCTTTATCGGTGTTCTTATTAGCTTTACTGTCGCTGTTATTCTGTGCGTTGGTTTCCTGGTCGCCGCTGTCAGATGAAGAAAGGTTGATATCTCCTTTATAAGTAATATATGTCTCCTGCTGGCGGATCACCTGGAGGCTGTCGCCGTTTAAATACATTTCCATATAATCGGCATTACGGTCGCCGGAGATCTCGCTGACCAGTTTCATGGAAACGGCATCTACGATACGGATATCACCCCTGCTGTTCATCGCATAGATGTAGGTCCCGTCTGTCTTGACAATGTCTGCCTCGTCAACGTTTTCTTCCTGTGTATTGGTTGTTGAATGGTCGGTGGATTCCTGCGATTCATCATAGGTAAAACCGGAGTCAATATCAGACGGATACATTGCCGCGGAGGAGTCTTCCGTGGCAACAGCATCTGCGGTGCTTTCGCTTACCATATCTGTCTCTGCATCAGATGAATACAATTCAATTCCTCGTGCACCGTCTGCTGCGTTCCAGTTGTTGCTGTCGCTCTGCCATTTGTGCAGGATCTCATATAAAGATTCATAGCTCTCAGCATGTGCGAGACCTGTGATTGGAGGTGTGGCGATTTTTTCCTTACCATCAGCCTTGCTGTCCTGCTGCCCGGTGCCTGATATATCTGTTTCATCTGTTGTTTCTGTTACATTTGATGTATCCGATTTCAGGGCTGCCTCATCTGCCTGTAATTCTTCCCCCTGCTCTGCGCTTTCCTGACTCTCATCTGCGCTCGCAGTTTCTTCCTGCGCAGCCTGCTTCTTCGCTTCCTCGATCTGTTTCTTCGTCTCCGGATCTTTCATGAGCCGCGGTGCCACGCCAAACGCCGCCGCTCCCAGCACAACGACCGCTGCCGCCGCTATCATATACTTTTTATTGATAACCGGCATCTTACGTTCCGGCTGCTCCTCCTGCACCGGCTCCCTGCGGATCGAACTTTTCCACTCCGGGATCTCCTCCTCACTAGAGTTATCCACCGGCGGTGTCGCCTGCGTACGCTGGTCTGTGGATTTTTTCTCAAACTTTGGCTGTTTCTGCTTCTTATCTTCTGGTTTGTTCAGATCATCTTTCATAAAGTCACCTCTCCTCATGATTTCTGTTACTGCTTCGCCCTGTTTCCGTTATTATAAGTTTACCCTGTGCCATTTATTTATATTAGCGCTATTGTACCATATCATTCCCGCTTATCTGTAAAATTTTTTTGTTAAAAGAATATAAACAAAAGGGGCCTCAGCCTGTCACAGCCGAAGTCCCTCTCGTGGAAACTGTTATACTAGTGTTCTTATAAAGTTTCGATAAATCTCATAAATGCCTCTCTGCCTTCCGGTGTGCATTTGTAGACGCCGGCATCTTCGAGAACATGGGTGAAGACGATCCCAACTTCTTTCTGAAGGATCTCATGAACGTTGTCCTTGTTGATGTTGTCATATTTCGGCAGGAATTCTGCTGCCCAGGCAGCGTGTTTCTCGATTTTTTCGTTGGAAGCGATATCCTTGCCTTCGAGAATGTATTCCTCGAGAAGTTCCAGCTCTTCTTTCAGTCTCGCCGGAAGAACTGCAAGTCCCATAACCTCGATCAGACCAATGTTTTCTTTCTTGATGTGATGATACTGAGCATGCGGATGATAAACACCAAGAGGATGCTCCTCTGTTGTGATATTGTTTCGCAGTGTCAGGTCAAGTTCATACATATCGCCGACTTTACGCGCGATCGGAGTAATCGTATTATGCGGCTCTCCATCTGTCTCTGCAAAAACAAATGCCGCTTCATCGGTGTATCCTCTCCATACTTCCAGCACATGAGTCGCAAGATCCACCAGACGGTCAGAATCTTTGTGACGGATACGAAGTACAGATAACGGCCATTTCACGATTCCAGCTTCCACATCCTCAAATCCCGGAATGGTCACATGTTTCTCGATCGGAGCTTTTGCCATGGCGAAAGTGTAATGTCCACCCTGGAAATGGTCATGGCTCAGGATAGAACCGCCAACGATCGGAAGGTCTGCATTGGAACCAAGGAAATAATGCGGGAAAAGTTTCACAAAATCAAACAGCTTGATAAACGCATTTCTCTCGATCTTCATCGGTGTATGCTGGCTGTTGAACACGATGCAGTGCTCATTGTAATATACATATGGAGAATACTGGAATCCCCACGGTGTATCGTTGATCGTGATCGGAATGATCCTGTGGTTCTGTCTTGCCGGATGGTTTACACGGCCTGCATATCCCTCATTTTCCGGGCACAGAAGGCATTTCGGATAACTGCTTGCCTTGGCATTCTTTGCTGCAGCGATCGCCTTAGGATCCTTCTCCGGCTTGGAAAGGTTGATGGTGATGTCGATATCTCCGTATGGGCTCTTAACTTTCCATTTCTGGTCTTTCTTAACACGATAGCGGCGGATATAGTTGCTGTCCTGGCTCAGTTTGTAGAAATAATCCGTTGCTTCCTGCGGGTTCTTCTCATATCTGTCCCAGAACTCCTTCTGAACCTGTGCCGGACGCGGCATCAGGCAGTTCATAAGTCTTGTATCAAAAAGATCACGGTAGACAACACTGTCCTCGATCAGACCTCTTTTGACCGCCTCATCCAGAAGCTCGTTCAAAGTTTCTTCCAAATCTACATCAGCAGCTTTTTCTTCCGGTTCCACGAATTCATCCTCATGAAAAACATCAAGAAGAAGGTTGATCGTGTAACTGCGCTCACATTCTGGTGTAAGTCCTGACTCAATTCCATACTGTACAAGTTTTGCAATACTGTTACTTAACATATGTGTTGTCCCCCTGTCATTTTGTGGTGTTTTTTAACAACTTGTTTCCATTTATTTCTGATCAAGATACGTGATAAACACATTTCCTGCACTCTGGAACAGTGCTGTACTGTCATTCATTCCATATGGCTTCACTTCTCCTGTAGACGGATCGAGCAAATAGGTATTGTACTGATCATATCCAACGATCACAACACTGGAATCTGCACCGGTCTTGGCGATCACGGCACGCTGTGCACTGACCTCGTAAAGCACATTTTCCAGAGAGCATCCACTGAGATTGACAACCTTTGCACTGTCACCCAGACCATTCTGAAGATTCTGAACATCCAGAGAAGCTGTCCGGATGATTTCCGGAATGTCCGTAGTATTCAGGGTAAGCTGTGTCTTCATATTTCCACGCTCCCATACATACTGCTGTGCACGGTTCAAAACAACTCCTGTCTGTTTGTCAGCACGCTGGACTGCTTTTGCCGGATCTGTCCAGACACTGTCCAGACCGCCTCTGGCATATACATAATAAACTTCCTCTGTGGAACTCTTGTCCACCTGGATATCTACAGTCTTCTCACCGACGCTGCTCACCTTCGCATAAAGAACCAGCGGCTCCTCTGCTGACGGTGAATCATCAAACGTAAGCCGGACGATCACACCCTGGCGGGTTGAGTTTGTCTGCTCCGCACTTGTCAGATCCGTTGAAGTCGTGTTGTTGTTCATGATATTGTCTTTTTTGACAGCTTTGTAAATATCGCCGTTTTTCTGCAAAAGATTAAATTCCATCAGCGTCGATCCAACCGTCACACCTGCCACATACAGTCCATCCTGGTGATACTCCTTCTTTACCGTGCCGTCAAAGCCTTCGATACGGAAAGTCGAAATCCCATCTATATCGTAGCCGTTCGCATTCGGCAGTGTATCTCCATCCAGAACGATTCCATAAATGATATCCTCATTCATAAAACCAAGAAGAACCAGTTTCTGTGCTGTCTCCGGAGCGATCATCCGGGTTTCCATGGTATCAAAATCAATCATTTCGATCTGACCTGCCTGATCCCCGCTCTTAATCTTCCATGCTGCATGTGCATTTGTTGCAGAAACTCCGAAGTCATCACTGTCAATGTGATCACCCAGAACTTCATAGGTATTTTCATTAATGTTAATGCTATAGAGATTTCCCGAAATCAGAAGGAATAACTGGTCATTCTGGTTTACATAAGATAATGTTCCAAGATCTTCTTTCAGGAATTCATAAGACTCCGTACACGGAATAAATACCTGCTCTTCAATCACACTCTTGTCGTTGTTGTAGTGGTAAATTCCGACACCGCTGTAGCCCTCATGCGCTCCGCGGTTCATATATCCATAAACCATGAAATCAACATCGCCGTTGTCCGCGACATCCAGAATCGTGATATCATGCTCTACCCGCGCGTCACGAAAATCACTGTTTTCATTCTTGCGGAAGGTAAAAATCTCCACAAACTTACCGGTATCCGGTGCGTAGCTCCACAGATCTCCATTCTGCGTAAATGCAGTCACACTTCCCTCTTCGTTCGTCATGTAATCCACATTTTTGCTCCGAACTCCCAGAATAAGCCCACTGTTACTGATCACAGAACGCGACGGGGCAAAAACCTGCGTTGCAGAACGCTCAAAATCCAGAAGGCGGATTCTTGTCTCGTCATATCGCATTCTGTAAAAATCTGTTACAAGATAATATTCGGCGTTTCCATTTTCATCCGGTGCCGTGATCTCATATTCAACAGAAATACTGGCTGTTGTTTCATTGATATCCTTGATGATCGGAATTCCCGCCTTGGATAACTGCGGATTCAGATTTCCCCAGATGATATCAGCAAGCGGTGAATTGATATTCAGCCCGGCAAAATTCCTCGAAGAAGCACTGTCTGACGTTTCCATATAAGCTGCCAGATTATCTGCCTGGTCTTTATCGAGGCTCATCTGTACGAAGTCACTCGCAAATTTCGCATACTGCTCGGTATACGTTGCAGATCTGGAAACTACCCTTGTATAGTAATAGACATCACCATGATTCGTCGAAAGCGTGATCTGAAAAGAATATTCCTGATTCATCAGAAGCCCGGAAGAAATCTCGATCTCTGTCCTTAAATATCCGTCAGAACCTGTCTCCAGGTTCTTGATCGTGCGGTTTTCCATGACCTTGCTTCCATCAGAAGTCCGGATCTCGTAAGAAAGATTTCTGACTTTCGCATCATATGGATTTACTGCAAGTGTTAATTTCTTTGTCGTATCCAGAGGTGTTACGCTGTCCCTGACAAAATCCGTCTCCATAGGCTGTTTATATCCGTACATGCGGTTCGTGAGTGTATCTCCGAACTGCACCATTACCTCCGGTAAGGTGGAATCATTCATATCTGAACGGTCATCGGTTGTCTCACTGTTCATAAGAAATGAGGTTCCTGCCACTCCAAGCACAAACACAACAAGAAGGATCAAAAACCGTTTGAGAAAATTTTTCATGGTTTTTGTGCTCCCTTCTCTGTCTGGATGCCCTGCGGATAGAGAAGTTTCTCAAGTATGAGATCTGCGTGAAGTGCCTCTGTCATCTCTGCAAGGCTGTCTGTGGACTGTTTCTTACCGGTCTTGACCGCACGGATCAGAAGATTCTTCGGCGTGTGCTCCATATCGATGAACTCAAGGATCTGTGTACGGTACCCCTTCGATTCAAGAAGTTCCGCGCGGATTCCGTCTGTCAGGAGCGCGGACATTCGTTCTTTGAGGATTCCATATTTGAGAACCGGTTTGAGAAGTTCGTTCTGGATCTTGTCGTTCAGCTCATGCTGGCAGCACGGCACGGAAAGGATGACCTCTGCCCCCCACTCAACCGCCTTGGCAAGTGCATAATCGGTTGCCTTGTCACAGGCATGAAGTGTCACGACCATATCCACCTTCGTAACGCCGTCATAATCTGCGATGTCCCCCTGCAGGAAATGCAGTTTCTCATAACCATATTTCTGTGCGAGTCCGCTGCATTTCTTAATTACATCTGTCTTGAGATCCAGACCGATGATGTTGACATCATAACCCTTAAGTTCTCTCAGATAATAATACATGGCAAAAGTAAGATACGACTTACCGCAGCCAAAATCCAGAATCGTGATCTCCCGCTCTCTGGAAAGTGCCGGAAGGATATCCTCGATAAATTCCAGAAAACGGTTGATCTGTTTAAATTTGTCATAAGAGTGCTGGTGGACTTTGCCCTGCGCATTCATTACGCCGAGATCCACCAGAAATGGGACTGGTATTCCTTCTTTGAGGATATACTGCTTTACCCTGTTGTGTGCCATGATCTTCACCGGTTCCAGTGCCGGATGCTGTTTTACTTTCATGGTCTGTTTACCCTTCTTGCTGACAAGAACGGAAGCATCTTTGCGCTGTCCCTGTATCTGAAGCTGGGAAAAACCGTCTTCGAGGCAGTCTGTAATGTAGGCAGTCACTTCCTCATGTGTGTAGTTCTTGTGGATGGCTTTCTGACCGACTGTCGCAGTTGCCTGATAACAGACAGTTCCTTTGATCTCCACAGGACGTATACGCACTTTGGACGGGACATCGGCATCTTTTTTGCGCTGTCCGCTCAAGACCGCCAGCATCATTTCCTGGTCAAACTGTTCCTCCAAAAATTCCTGTAATGTTTTCATATTTTACTGTAAATTCTTTCTATCTATATAAACCATAGTTCCTGCGTCTTCTGCATCGTCTGCGGGAGATTTCCTGGCAGAGAAGGACCTGGATGAGATCATCCATAAGGCTGTCTGGTACACCCTGGGCTGCCGTTTCACCTTCTACCTGCGTGCGGATCTGCCTGCACAGCTGATGCAGCATAAATTTATCCGGATATTCGTCATAAAGTCTGCTTCCTTCGTAATCCAGAAGCTGGCATTCTTCCTCCACTTTTTCCTGGATCCTGCCTGCTGCCTCGGGATAATAAGATTTCATCAGCGCAAACTCCTGCTCCTGTATCCGTTCCCCGTCATAAAGAGCGGGATTGGCATATGCTACATAGAATGGAAAAAATCTGTCGTAGTACATAAGTTTCTCCTGTTTTTCCCACTATCTATAATAGTCTATGCACTTAGGTCTGTAGTGTGCGTTTTCAGCCAGAAATCAGGCGATTTCAACCGTTACTGTTCACGGCTGCTGTGAGCAGTAACAATCAGCCCTGGATCTGATTCAGGATGCGAAGTGTCATCTTGACACAGTGTTCTACTGCCATTGCCTCAAAAGTCGGGTAATCTACTTCTGCGCTTCCGTCTGCTTTGTCAGAGATCGCGCGGACTACGAGGAACGGAACATTGTTGAGGTAAGCAGCCTGTGCGATCGCTGCGCCCTCCATCTCTACTGCATAAGCATCGAACTGTTTCACAATCTCGTCCTTGACTCCCTGATCTGCCACGAACTGATCTCCGGATGCGATACGTCCCTCAAAAACTTCGATATCCGGGTTCACATCTCTGCATGCCTGTACGGCAAGTTTACGCAGAGCCTCATCACTCTTGAAGGAAAAAGTCTCCATCTGCGGGATCTGTCCCACCGGATATCCAAATGCAACTGCGTTCATGTCGTGATGTACAAGGTCTGTGGAGATCACAAGGTCTCCGATGTTGATATCAGCATTCAGGCTTCCTGCGATACCGGTGTTGATGACAACTTCTGCGTCAAAATCGTCGATCAGGATCTGTGTGCAGACTGCCGCATTTACCTTGCCGATCCCGGAGCGGACTACGACTACGTTCTTACCCTCAAGAGTTCCTGCATAAAATTCCATGGAGGCTTTGCGTGTGATCTCTACGTTCTCCATACGTGCTTTCAGTTTCTCTACTTCTACTTCCATTGCGCCGATGATACCAATACATCTCATAATAGTTATTCTCCTCTGTGTGTATGTTTTATCTGTAAAAAATTTCTTTATATTTTATCAAACCAGTAGCTGCCCATTCTCTATGGCAGTTTTTTATTATATCACTGGCTATTCTGCTTTCAGTAAACATTTCGTTACTGTTTTTTCATTATAACAAAACTTCAGATTATATGGAAACTTTTTTTGCTTTCTGTTATAATATTAATTCGGCAGGGAATTCTGCCGTAAATGTTGAATTCAAAGGAGGATTTTACTATGGTATACAAGACATCTGGTGTCTGTTCCAGCGCCATTTCATTTGATATTGACGATGCAGGAAAGGTTCACGACGTGAAATTCCAGGGCGGCTGCTCCGGAAATACACAGGGTGTTGCCAAACTCATCGAGGGAATGGATGCCAAGGAAGCGATCAGCAGACTGGAAGGAATCCGTTGTGGTTTCAGACCGACTTCCTGCCCGGATCAGCTTTCCAAAGCATTAAAACAGGCATTAGGAGAGGCATAAAAGCCTCTCCCTTTTGCATTGCATATCGAGGAGGTGCCAGTGACACCTCCGCTGATTTATTATGTTTATAAAATTGTTCTGTGTATCAGATATCATCTCTGTCCCATTTATCACACAGCGACTGGATATCTCTCGCAAAGCGGTCGAGGTCTTTGTTCGGAATGCCCTCGCTCTTGCGGATAACGGACATAAGGCGCTGTCCCATGGCAACCAGTTTCTGGAATGCTCTTGCGGCTTTGCTTGCCTTCGGGGAAGCGGAAGCCTTAGTGATGCGGATACCCTGTGCCTCATAGATGCAGTTGTTTGCCTTGAGGTCGTAGATCGTACCGCTGAACGGAGCCATGGAGTCCAGTCCCATCTCATCATGCAGACGGCGGGCAAAAATCTCTGTCACTTCGTCATCGCCGTGTGTTACAAATACTTTCTTCGGCTTATCGCCAAAAGCTTTGATCCAGTCTATCAGACCGTTGACATCGGCATGACCGCTGATTCCCGGCATCTGGCGGATCTCTGCGCCTACATGGACAGTCTCACCAAAAAGCTTCACGTCCTCGGCACCCTCGAGCAGTGCTCTT
>NZ_FR886711.1:0-49059 GCF_000436615.1 Blautia sp. CAG:237 | reverse complement strand
AGTGCTCTTCCCAGCGTTCCGATCGCCTGATATCCTACAAAAAGTATCGTATTTCTTGGATCCCATAAGTTATGTTTCAGGTGATGCTTGATTCGTCCTGCATCGCACATACCGCTCGCAGAAATGATCACCTTGCAGTCCTCATCATAGTTGATGGCTCTGGAGTCATCGCTTGTGATGGATGTACGGAGTCCCGGGAACATCAAAGGGTTGATTCCCTTCTGGACCAGTGCGATCGCTTCTTCATCGAAGCAGTCATACTGATGTTCATTAAAGATCGTCGTCGCCTCATTTGCCAGCGGGCTGTCGACATAGACCTTGAAGTTGCCATGTCCTGTGACACGGTTTTCTTCCTTGATCTGCCGGATAAAGTACAGCATTTCCTGTGTACGGCCGACCGCAAAAGACGGGATGATAACGCTTCCGCCTCTGTCAAACGTATGCTGGATCACTTCTGAAAGGATGGCAACATAGTCCGGACGTTCCCCATGGCTTCTGTCACCGTAAGTGGATTCCATGACAACATAATCTGCATCGTGGAGGTAAGTCGGGTCCTTGATTAACGGCTGATGAAGGTTTCCGATATCTCCTGAGAAGACGATCTTCTCTTCCTCTCCGTCCTCTTGGATGGTCAGCTCAATGCTTGCTGATCCGAGAAGGTGTCCTGCGTCTACAAACCGAACGGAAATCCCTGGTGCCGGGGTAATTGTTTTTTCGTAGGGGCATGGTACAAAATTCTGTATTACACCCATGGCATCTTCCATCGTGTAGGCAGGTACAAATTCCGGTTTACCCTGACGGCGTCCCTTACGGTTACGCCATTCTGCCTCGAACATCTGAATATGCGCGCTGTCACGGAGCATGATATCGCAGAGATGACAGGTTGCCTGGGTCGCATAGATCGGACCCAAAAAGCCTTTCGCATAGATAGCGGGCAGGTTTCCGGAATGGTCCATATGCGCATGTGTCAAAAGAACGAAATCCAGGTCTCCCGGATTAACTGGGATTTCCTGATTCTGATAATAATCCGGTCCCTGTTCCATACCGCAGTCTACCAGAAACTTCTTACCTGCTGCTTCCAGATAATAACAACTACCAGTTACTTCGTGCGTCGCCCCAATAAAGGTAATCTTCATGTGCGAACCCCCTTTTTCTGACAATTTTTCCAATACATTCTAGTTGTAATTATTATACACGATATGGCAAGTTTTTAACAGTCTTTAGATGCAAAAACGGGATGAAATTTTTATAAATTTCACCCCGCTTCTGTGTATGTTGTTTGTATGTATGTTGTATGATGTTGTTTTTGCCGATCCGGAATATTTCTCCATGCAATCGGCGATTGCAAGCACTTCGCGTCAGCCGGAAGGTAATGGATGTTTACACTTTTTTCGTTACGTTCGTATGCTGACATCCCGCTGACCGCACCTGTGCTTCGCTATTCAGTTGTTGATTTTATTGCAAATATTTCTCTTTTTCTGCTGGTCGGTAGAAATTATTTCACCATGATACCACTTGTTAAAGTGGAGGTGGATTCTTTCAGGCCTCCGTTACTTGCAGCATGGTAGCCGCGGACACGGTAGTAGGTGCCGCTTGGAACTGCAACCTGCAAGCCTTTACTCAGACTCGTCACATTATTGGCTGTATACTCCCAATATTTATAGGTTCCATAACTTCCATTCACTTTACGTTCAAGATATATTGAGAGATATACCTTGCTACAACTCTTATGGCATTGGGTCAATCCATATATGCCGATTTCATTACTGGATAATCTTTGAATCTTCATATTACCAAAATTCAAATTTGTTCCACGAAGCAAACTATAACTGGTATCCTCAGCAAAATCTTCCGTTGTTTCCTCATCTGTAATTTCATCATTGTCTGTATCTTCACTCAGAATCGCGTCCATAAGATTATCAGATGTTGCAAACACTGTCTGAGAATTGCCTGCTATTATGCCTGTCGCTAAAGCAGCTACCATTAATTTTTTCCAGTTTTTCTTTTTTACTTTTTTCACTTCCTTTCTGTCGTAAACAACCCTTACACTATTAATACGACAGAAACTCGCGAAAATCACGCTAGAATTTCATATTTTTTAAAATTTTTTTTAATTCTTCTATATCTATCTTTCCAGAGAATACATATTCTACATTATTTTTATACCATCTTGCTACATAATTCGAATTTTTGTCATCCTTATTTTCAATTTTCTCAAGTACAATTCCTGAATCCGTTCCCTCGGAATCTATAATCTCTTGTTTATCTCCATGCATACTACTAATATTACTAGCAATATCTGAACTTTGTTTATCTATATACAGTACAATTATATTTTCCTCATATTCATATTCTATTCTTGCAACATCCAATGGAGCTTTTAATTCATAACTTTTAAAATTCAGCCCCTGCGGACGCCAATAAAATATTGGCATTTCAACGCCCAATTTTTCTTTGATATCAGCAATCGCCTCATCTTCATCAACATTCGCTTTTTCATTGCTATCGTCATTATCCACTACCGTTTTAGTATCATCCCCACTCCAAACCCTAACGCTATTCACCAAATACTTCCGATTCGCCTCACTTGTCATGCTGGCTGCAAACACGCATGCCACGCAGACCACAGCCATTCCCACGACTTTCCCAAGCCGGTGCAGACCACCTCCCGTAGTCCGGATCTTTGTATTCATTCGGTTCTCTGTATTTGTCCGATTCTTTGCATTCGGTTCTTCCATATTCGCTTCTTTCGAAACTTCCTCGCGCATTTCTCTCTCCGCAGCCTTCTTCCGGCGATCACGTATCTCTTCGATAGAAATAACACGCTTTTCATCCAAAGCAGTCTCTTTCCTGCGAACTGCATCCACATCCGGGACCAGTTCCTCGGAGAATTCCGTGTTTTCCTTCTTCTCCCTCTCGATCCGGCGCAGGAATTCCTGATAGGAGTTGTCCAGTTCCTCTTTCGTGAACTTAATGTCCTCTACGTCATCATCCGCAAAGAGTGCTGCCGTAATTCGTTTTTCCCTCTCTATAAACTCTTTCTCCAGAATCTTCTGAAAGGTTTCGTCATCTATTTCATCCTGTGTTTCCAGGTTATTCTCTGATTTATTCTCTGATTTATTTTCTGATTCTTCGTTTTCTTCAAATTCTTTTCTCATAAAGTAATTTCTCCTGCCAATGGAATTTCCCAACGTTATGTGTTACTGTTCCCTCCGTTCACAGTAACTTTCCTGCCTATCTTTCCTTGACAATTCTGCCCTTCTGGTTCATAGTAATTGGTAATAAAAAAGATTTTTCAGGAGGAATTCCCATGAAACATATTGTACTTACCGGCGGCGGTACTGCCGGACACGTTACTCCAAACATAGCTCTGATCCCGGCTCTCAAGGATGCCGGATATCAGATATCCTATATCGGTTCCTACAACGGAATCGAACGTAAACTGATCGAGGAACTCGGAATTCCCTATTACGGAATTTCCTCTGGTAAATTAAGACGTTACTTCGACCCGAAGAACTTCTCCGATCCGTTCCGCGTTCTCAAAGGATTCCATGAAGCCAAAAAGCTTCTCAAACAGTTGAAACCTGATGTTGTATTTTCCAAGGGTGGTTTTGTAACCGTCCCTGTTGTTATCGCTGCAAAGCGTTGCAAAATTCCAGCAATCATCCATGAGTCTGATATGACTCCAGGACTTGCCAACAAACTGTGTATTCCCTCCGCTGTCAAAGTCTGCTGCAACTTCCCGGAGACTGTCAACAGCCTTCCGAAAGACAAAGCAGTTCTTACCGGAACTCCAATTCGTCAGGAATTATTAAACGGTAACAGAGAGGCTGGCCGTCAGTTCTGTGGTTTCACCGCTGACAAACCTGTTCTTATGATTATCGGAGGCAGTCTCGGTGCAGCATCCATCAATGACCATGTACGCAAGATCCTTCCGGAACTTCTGAAGGATTTCCAGGTAATTCATCTGTGCGGCAAGGGCAAAATGGACGAGAAACTGACAGGCACAGCCGGATACGTTCAGTACGAATATATCAAAGACGAACTGCCGGATCTCTTCGCCCTGGCAGATGTTGTCATCTCCCGTGCCGGTGCCAATGCGATCTGTGAGATCAGTGCTCTTCACAAACCGAATCTCCTGATTCCGCTGTCAGCCAATGCAAGCCGTGGTGACCAGATCCTGAATGCCCGTTCTTTCGAAAAGCAGGGCTACAGCATGGTTCTTGAAGAAGAGGAGATCACCGATCAGAAGCTTCTCGATACCATCCATAAACTCTACCAGGAGCGTCATTCCTTCGAAGAAGCAATGGCAGCAAGCAAACAGATGGATTCTATCCACCATATCGTATCTCTTATCGAGGGCTGTGTTTCATCCAGATAAGCATGGAAGGTACTATGCCTCACCGATATGCGATGCAATAAATTGCGCAGACATCCTTACTTAAAGGTGTCTGCGTATTTTTTTAATTTTCTCTTTCATCCACGTTGTTGCTCTGGAATTGCGATTGTTGACACAGTTTCTGCTCATCCCAAGTTCTTTTCCTACTTCCTCTGATGTTTCTCCATAGACTCTTGTCCTGATCAGGATCTCATAACTCAGAGGATTTTCCCTGCGAAGCATATCCAATGCCGAATACTTTTCTGCTTTATCTTCCAGTTCGAGGATAATCGTTTCCGGATTACTCTTTTCATCTATAATCTCGTCGCCATTATCCGCATCTATAATACACATTTCATGTCTGTTACAGGAAAGTTTCATATAATCAAAACTTTCCTTTCTGGTTTTGCTGCTGACTTTTGCCATCAGCATTTCTTCATCCGAAAAATCAAGCATGTCCTGATGTTCAAAGAAATAGGAAAATACATTATGGGCGATATCATTCGCAATGTGCTCATCCTTTACAATCCTGCGGGCAGTGTTTACTGAGAATTGAAGGAACGCCTTATAAAAGACTTCAAAATTCTCAATCATATCTTCTGTATCCTTCCGGCAATTTTATTTTACCTTCGCCAGAATTTCTTCTCTGTCCTCGTCTGTCAGAGTTCCCGGTTTCCAGGTAAGTCCTACCCCGTCGCCCTCATATCTCGGAATCAGATGCATATGGAAATGAAATACTGTCTGACCGGCGATCTCACCGTTATTCTGAACGATATTGAAGCCGTCACAGTTCAGTCCATCTCTGAGTTTCGTTGCCATTTTCTTTGCAAGGATCATTGCCTTGCCTGCTGTTTCATCCTGAAGTTCGTAGATATTCGCTGCGTGTGATTTCGGAAGAATCAGGGCATGTCCCTTGCTTGCCGGTCCCAGATCCAGGATCACGCGGAAGTCTTCATCCTCATATAAAGTAGCTGACGGAATTTCTCCATTTGCAATTTTACAAAAAATACAATTTTCCATGGTCGTTTTCTCCTTTATTTTATAGTGTTTTCTGGTTCTATTGTGACGTATTTCTTCGATTTTTTCAATACGAAATTTGTTGCCGTGGGCATTTTCCAATGCTACACTTGACGTGAGGTGACAGATTATGAAAGAAAAAATCGATTCTGCGGTACAGACAGAACAGTTTCAGATCCTGCTTTCCAGGTTTTCGCATGAGCTGCGAAACCCGCTGGCTCTTCTCTCCAGCGAACTGCAGCTTCTCGCTTCCTCCCACCCGGAACTCACATATGACGAACAGTGGGAAAATATTTATGCAAACCTGGATTATATCCATGCTCTCCTGAACGACATGACCAGATACCAGAATGCGGGGCAGCTTTCCCTTGTCTTGACTGACTTAAGCGCATGTTTAAATGAAATCGCAAAGTCCTTTCGCCCCACACTTGATTATCTTGGTATTGAATTTGAGACGGATATTCCAAATGATCTCCCCAATCTATCTCTCGATCCGTTAAAAATCCGCCAGGTCTTTCTGAACATTCTTCGCAATGCACAGGAAGCAATCGATCATCCGCATGGAACCATCCATTTTCGTGCCGAATCCTCAGCACAGTACGTACATATTTCCATCTCTGACAACGGATGCGGCATGACCTCCTCTCAAAAAAAGCGGGTATTTGAACCTTTCATAACCTACAAGTCCGGCGGCACCGGCCTCGGACTTGCTGTCACCAGACAGATCATCGAAGCCCATCACGGCTCCATAGAAATCGAAAGTGCTCCCGGAAGTGGAAGCACTTTTCATATATATTTTCCCTTAACCCGGCTGGACGGATGCCAGGCCAGAACAGCAATTACAAATCCGGCTATCATCCCTCCAACATGAGCGGCATTATCCACACCTGAACTGGTAAACCCAAAATAAAGTGAGAATGCTGCCATCACCAGAACCTGTCTCATAGACAGATCACCAAGCCAGCCTTTATTTCGAATGACAACATAGATCATCGCTCCCATCACAGCAAACACTGCTCCGGATGCCCCTGCTGATACAGAAAATTCCTGAGACCGCAGTTCCAGAACCAGCGAGAGAATATTTCCCGCAATTCCACCCAGAAGATAGATAAGCACGAAACGGATCTTTCCGATCACCTGCTCCAGCCGGCTTCCAAGTACGAACAGCACCAGCATATTGTTGACAAGATGCTCAATTCCAAAGTGCAGGAACATGGAGGTAAACAGCCGGTAGACTTCTCCTTTTTCCACAATATAAGGCGTATACGCCGCTCCATAGTTCAGTACATGCCATGCATCCTGCGAAGTCCCTGTAAGTTCCACTGCAATAAAAATCAGTACATTAATAAGAATTAATGCGACCGTCACCGGTTCTTTCCGAATCTCTTCCAAAGTCCTCACTCCATTCTGTCAGATGGTCACTGTTTCCAGCAGCCTGGTCAACATTTTCGTTATTCCGTTTATTCTAACAGATGGTCTGCTGCATAGCAAGCACTGTGTCCCCGTGAAATCTTATCTTTTTATAAACTTCCGCAGCTTATTTTATAAATATATACCGCGCTTCCGCAAAATCTACTTCATCTTCGTCCTGAAGCTGGTATTCTTCGTTTGCCCTGAGCATTCTTCCATTTACAGAAGTACCGTTTCTTGAGTTCAGATCCGCAAGAAAATATTCTTCCTCATCTTTACGGATCCTGGCATGAACCCGGCTTACGGTTGGTCTGGGAATCACTGCATCAGCTGCGTTTTCCATTTTGCCGATAATCGTCAGGTCCCGTTCCAGAAAGATCGTTGCAAGCTCTCCTGGTTCCTTACTCACAAGGCTGGACGGTCCCTTGACTGCTCCTGCGGAAAGAACAACTGTCTCACCGTAATCTGTCTCTTCCGGTTCTTCGAACTGCAGTCTTTCTCTGTACTCATCCCGGAACTTTTTGTGCTGTTCTGCTTTTTCCGTATTCCCTGCGGCATCTGTAAATTCCCGGCGGACTTTCTTTCTCCATTCCGCTGTTTCGTCCTGCTTTTTCTTCTTTTTCTCACCTGCCCACATCCCAAGTGCTCCAATACCCAGAAGCGCGATCGCTGCTGCCAGCACCGCCTCAATCGGAACTCCGGGGAGGTATCCCAGATAACACGCCGCCAGAATTCCAAGCAGCACGAACACCCCAAGACCGCATCCACCGATCCACACAAAGTTTCCGCGAATCTTTCCTCCTGTTTTGTTCGAGGTTTCACTTTTTTCTTCCCATTCGGGCGGTTTCTCTGCAAAATCCAGCGGTATTTGTTCTTCCCGAAGTACTGTTTGTTCTGAAATCTTTTCCTCTGGCTTCGTCGGTTCCTTATTCTCCGCTGGTTCTTCTGTCCCACTCTGATAGATAAACTCTTTGAGTGCATCCAGCTGCACTCCCGTTTCCAGTGCTTTGCGGTAGATTCCATACCCCATCGTCACAGCTGCCGCATCATCATGGTCCAGTTTCGGCAGGAAATATTCTGTCATCTCCCGGAACTGCTCGCTGACTGCCTTTGCTTCTCCTGGCAGACAACAGAAATACAGTTTCTGTTTTTCCACATCCAGATACATATATTCCGGCGATAACAACAGCTGATCCGGATTCAGAAGAAATTCCATCATTTCTTCCATGATCTTCACAACACCGCCAAAAATAATACGCAGATCCGATGCTTTCAGTTTCTTCTGCTCATAGAAAGATGCCAGCGACTGCCTTGACGTAATGTCATAATAAAACAGAAATCTCCCGTCCAGACCCTGGATCCTGCATTTCAATATAGAAGGAACCGCATTTCCCGTCAGCATCCTCACCTGATAGGAAGCAGTATCTACCGGATTCTCCCCATGCAGGATCAGATAATTACGACTTACATCCCGTTTATATTCTGCCCTCATTTTTATCCTCCAATTTCTGCTATTACTTCAGAAGCAGCCCTGATCTTCCGGATCCACTCCACCGGACGAACGACTCTGGAACTTCCATCCACTGCAAGTTTCCATTTCAGACCTCCAAATCCAGACACTGTATCCGCTGTATAAGTTACTTTGATCTCCTTACCGCCATTTACCTGACCGGTCAGATTCTCAGCTCCAAAAAATCCGACATTTCCAAGTTCCCGGCTCCTGACAGATGCCGCCTCCTGTGGCTGTCCGTCTTTTCGTACACCTTCCATACTTCCGGTAAGTGCCGACTCGCACGCCGCCGCTGTCAGCCATGCACGGTTATGTACAAAAAAGCTCAAGTACAAAACTCCCATCAAAACCAGCAGGACCAGTGACATCACACATGCTGCCTCGATCGTAAAACTGCCTTTTTTTATCTGTCGCAAATCCGTCATATCAAAATTCCTCCTATATATCCCGCCAGCAGAAAAGGCACCAGCGGAATCTCTGTCTTCCTGCTTTTCCTGCGGATCACAAGCAAAATCCCGGACCAGAACGCTGCCAGAAAAAATCCAATGCAGAGCATCCGGATATATGTTTCCGTATCCAGCAAAGCTCCCAGTGCCAGCAGGATCCAGCAGTCTCCCGCCCCAATCGCACCCCTGCTTATCAGCCCCGCTGCAAGAAACAAAATACCAATCCCTGCCGGTATCAGCACATCCTGAATTTTTCTTCCCTGCAAAATACTGTAAATGATCCCACATCCTGCATAGACCATAGTCAGGAGCAGCGAAATTTCCCTTCTCCTGATATCCAGCCAGCTGTTCATCGCCAGAAAAACCACCGTACACAATTCTTTCACTCCATCCTCCTTATCCGCAGCTGCTGCACGCATGCATACTTCCTGCCTGCGACAGCTTCACCAGTTTCACCGTCCGCTTCAGTCCGCTGCATGTTTCCTGATTATGATAGCGGTTTCCCGTCGAAGTGACATAGACACTTCCCGCGGGCTTCTGACCACGGCTGCACGATTCACACGCTGCATACTTCTCTCCATAACTGTTCCGCATCGAGGAAATTCCTGAACCGGCAACCTGCTGGATCGACACTTTCAAATACCGGCATCCCAGTTTTCTGTGATATACAGAACCGGATTCTGTTACATACACCATTTCTTCCTGCTTCTCTGTTTTTCCTGAATTTTCCTGTTCCTCTGCTCCCGTCCATGCATGGACAGTTATGGTATTATGCATCCACACATTTGAGAGCGGAATCAGTCCGCCAACCGGCGTATAGGAATATACATCCGGCAGAGTAACTTTGTCCGGACCTTTCCCGTCCAGTACATACGCATACATTCCCGCATCTTTCGTCTTTTCACACAATTTCTGGAGATGCAGTGTCTGGATCTGATAAATATCCATAAAGGAGATCATCGTAACCATCCCCAGGAAAAACAACGGCAGCACCAGTGCCGTCTCCACCGCGAGGCTTGCACGCCTGCAGAATCTCAAAAAGGTGCAGAAAGACACCTTTTCAGAAGGCTTCAGGAAATCTCCGCTTATCGGGGGAAACTGGAGAACTGACTTTTTTAAAGAGCGCTTCCTTTCTTTTTTATTTTCATTTACTTCTTTTTTCTTCCTGTCTATCTTTTTTATATACCCATCATATATATCCTTCTGAAAAAGCATCTTTCTGCACCCCTTTTGTATCGGACGGTCCCTTTGCTGAACCGCCCTGACCTCAGATATAACTGTATTGTCTTGTTACGGTAAATACTCTGTTTCTGTTCGCATCAACATCCACCGAAGCCTCAATCGCCTCAATGCAGCAGTCCAGCCGGAAGCTGTCTCTGCCCTTCGATTCACGGATACAGACCTCGATCATGTCCATCCCCCGCTGTAATTTTTCCTGTTTGGACTGTGCCAGAAGCAGCACCTGAAGATAGTCTTCATAGGACATGCCATTCTCGGCATCCTTCCTCTGACTGTCAAGATTTTCGAGAAGATACGGAAGATTTTCCAGTGATAACTGCCAGTTTGCCGCATTCTTTACCAGCGGAACTTTGCCGCCGTGAAACAGTTCCCTGACATCCAGAACACTCTCCGCAAAGGACCAGCAAAGAAGAAGTGCTGCTTCGATGATGACCGCCGCAGGCGGCACGAGAAATCCAGACGCGATCGCAAGTGCAAGTGCATGCATCTGAGCCCGCTTTCCTGCATCCGACATCAGACATGCCGCATTGATTCCCTCACGGATCAGAAGCAGCCGGTTCGCGACTGTCCGCAGGTTTGCCCTGTCATTATCGTTTGCGCCAAGGATATACTCCTGCTGGTACTTAAGTCCCGAGGCTGCCGGTTTCTGGTAATTGCCAAGCCGGTCTGTCAGATATTTCTGAAACAGCATCTGAGAAGTCTGTGAAGAGTCCTCTGTCGGATTTCCTGGCATGGACATTCCCACTTCGAGGTTCCGCTTGGATACCAGATCTTTCATTGAAATCTGTACTTCTGAGATTCCCTTCGATGCCGGAACGACCAGATCCAAAAGACTCATCGTTCGGATCCGTCGGATTGCCGGGATCGGATTTTTTGCATTATTTGATTCACCATCCGAAAATCCACCGCCTTCACCGCTTCCGAAATCCTCTTCCTTCGCTTCTTCCTTCTTGGCAGCTTCTGCCGCTTCCTGACTTTTGTTAAATGCACCATTCATCTCCGAATCATAATTTTCCAGCGTCCCTCCATTTTCTGCAGTCTTTCCATCTGTCTCTGCCTGTTTCGTTTTTTCTTCCCTGTCTTTCAGCCGGTTCAGAAGTGCCTGAACTCCCTGACCGCTAAGAGTATCCTTCATATAGGACACCGCCTGATGATAAAAAACTTCTCCATTCTGATCTGTTGCCAGACGATATCCGGTAAAACCACCCTGTTTAATCCGAAGTTTCTGGCTGTTCTGCTTCAATACAGGCTTCATATAGGATTCCATATTGTCATAGACAGCTGCCAGATCCAGCTCAGTTCCACCCTGCGCCCCGTCCAGAAAAAACAGATCATAATCCTTAAGAAGTGAACGGTCATACTGCCCGAACAGAGAATACAGTCCAATATCCAGCCCATTCAGGATCTGTGTCCTCGCCGCAGCCGCCTGCACCGACTGGATACTGGTGGCAACCAGAGACAAAAGAACACTGAGTACCAGTGCCAGAAAAACCGTAATGCTGCCTTTTTTCTTCATAAACACACCACCGGATCAGATAGAATTACTCTGTTTTGTGATCTTGCTGAGAATTGCTTTTACAAGATTTGTGAGCTGTTCCTTAAAGATAATGACAAGACTGATCAACACCACCAGGATCAAAATAATCTCAACAACACCTACTGCATCTTCTTCTCTTCCAAACTCTCTTGCTGTTTCCATAAACTCTCTCATATACATACCTCCCAATACTGTCTTTGAATTGTTGCAATTCCTTATTTTTACTGCCCGTAGAAGGAAAGAAATGCCGGAATCATGATGATTGCCATGACAACCACAAGCATCATGACCATCGGTACCAGAAGTTTCGTGGCTGCCGCCTCTCCCAGAACTCTCGCTTTTCGTTTGCGCTCATCCCAGGCTTCCAGTGCTTCTTTCTCAAGAAGATCCTCCATGCGCTGGCTTCCTTTCTGAAGGTTCTGAATCAGGATCGTAGAAAAGGTTTTGTACTTCATCAGATCGCAGTGTTCTCCAAACCGACGATAGGCTTCCAGTTCTGACACGCCGCTGTCCATCTCATGGCAAGCTGTCACGATCGCTTCATATGCAAACCTGCCTTTTGCCGGTTTTGTTCTCATATAATCTGCTGCCATCTTCTGAAATGCCCGCCTCGCTGTCATTCCTGCCTGAATCAGAAGTGTAAATTTCAGAAGCAGAGGAGGATAGTCCATCAGAAGCTGTTCCGAACGTTTTGCCAGTGCCTCCTGTTCTTCCCTTGCCTTCTTCAGCAGAAGCACAAAAGCAGCAAAGAAGCTCAGCGCAGCGATCAACGTTCCTGTATTGTCTCCCGGCTTCTGCCATTCTAACTTCTGTCCATTCCATTCTTCCGGCAGATAATAGTAATCCGGGTCCTCTTTTTCTTCGTTATATTTCTCGATAGCTTCCCTGAGTTCTTTTTTTCTGGATTCCTCCGGAGTTTCTTCTTTTACTGTTTCTTCAGAGGCAGGTGATTCCTCACTCTCTTTCTCCGGCACCTGAATCTCAACTTTCTCCGTATCTTCGCCGTTTACAGCAACCTGAAACTCCTGGGTATATGCCCCTGTCGACTCTTTTTCGAGACGATATCCATTCGTGTAAACTTCACTGCTTCCACTTGTCAGTGTCAGAAGCATTCCCACAAGATTTCCACAAACTGCCACAATAAGAAACCATCGCACGCTTTCTCTGTCTGCCAGTCCGTCCAGCTTAAGCCATCCGGCTTTCCAGGCAAAGGCGCTTCCTGCCGCAACGATAAAAATCACAAGATGTACCCACATATCACACCTCTATATCGACGATCTTACGTCCAAGCCAGTAGGAAAATCCATAAATTCCAAGACACACCGTCATCGCAGCGATCCCGAACGGATTCCCATACAAAACACTCAAAAATCCCGGAGAAGTCAGTTTCAGATAAATAATGATCCCTGCCGGCATCAGACTCATGACCATCTGCTCGGCTTTCTTTGCCGCCAGAGTTGTCTCTATTTCTTTCTTTACGTCAATCTTGTCTCCAAGCATCCTTGCGGAAGTCTGAATGATTCTGGTCATATCCCCGCCTGTTCTCTTGGCTGTATAAAAGACTGCCGCAAAATTCTCCATATCTTCAATACCGCTGCGCTCACCCAGACTCTGAAACAGTGCTTCTACCGGAACGCTGACTTTTAGCTGGCCTTCCATATACCGGAATTCTTTTACAATATCTGCGTCCTGCGGATAGATCCGTCCCAGATCTCCTGCACAGGCCGAGACTGCATTTTCTACAGAGTATCCGGCCTGCACTGCCACGCTCAGCGCATTCAGCGCATCCTTGAACTGATAATTCAAATTTTTCTTCCGCTCCCGGATCAGCTGCCTTTTCCGCATTTTCAGAAACACCACTGTTGCCGGAATAGCCAGTATCATCAACCATTTGCTCTGGTAAAAAAGATAATCCAGTGCACCACAGAGCAGAATGCTCTGTACCAGATATTTCGCGATCTCCTTTCCTGAAAAATGATATTCCCTGTAATCCTGCTTCATAGTTCCACCCCTGCCCGGACCAGCTTCTCCCGGTTCAGAAGTTCTGCCGTCTGTACAAGCCCGCGTCCCTCCTGCCACCGGTAAAGTGTCCTGGTCTTTATTTCATGCTCTTCAAATCCACAAACTTCTGTTATTTCCAGTACTTTACGACTCTTATCCCTCATTCGCCCGAGATGTATAAGGATGTCCACTCCCGATGCGATCTGCCTGCGTATCGCTTCAAGCGGTAACTCTACACCCATCAGCGTCATTGTCTCAAGACGCGAAAGCATATCAACTGCCGAATTCGCATGCGCTGTGCTCAGACTGCCCTCATGTCCCGTATTCAGAGCCTGCAGCATATCAACTGCCTCGCCGCCTCGTACTTCGCCTACCACGATCCTGTCAGGGCGCATTCGAAGTGCCGTCCGGATCAGATCCCGTATTGTGATCGAAGTACCACCATCAACATTTGCCATCTTTGCTTCCAGACGCACCAGATTCTGCACACCCTGAATCTTGAGTTCTGCATTATCTTCAATCGTGATCAGCCTCTCATCCTTCGGAATGTAGTTAGATAATGCCCCCAGAAATGTCGTCTTCCCGCTGCCGGTTCCACCGCCGATCACCATGGAATATCTCGCTTTTACAAGAGTCTCCAGAAACTCTGCACATTCCCGCGGAAGACTTCCAAGGGCGATCAGTTTCTCCATTGTGATCGGTGTGTCCGGGAACCTTCGGATCGTAAGGATCGGACCGTTTAAGGCAACCGGGCGGATCACCGCATTTACTCTGGCTCCGTTTTCCAGACGGGCATCCACAATAGGCATTGATTCGTTGACCACACGGTTGCACCTTCCTACAATCTGCTGGATCACATCTTCCAGTTTTTCTCTGGAAGTAAATCCCTTTTCCCATTTTTTCAGTTTCCCTGCACGTTCCACAAAAATGCTTTCCGGACCATTCACCATAATTTCCGTCACGGAATCGTCCTCGATCAGTTCCTGCAGAACATCCAGTTTACGCACCGAATAAAAAAGTTCCTGGCGAAGCTGTACCTTCTCTTTGAGTGAAAGTGCAGATTCCCGCATTCCATTCAGGATCAGATCATCAATCTGTTCCAGGATCTCCTGATCTGACAGTTCTCTTGCCAGATCCAGTTTCTCCATCAGAAGCTGCCGGAGTTTCCGGAAATGGTCATTGCTCATAAGAAAGCCCCTTTCCGAGAAGTTCTCTCACATAATCTCCCAGCGTGCTCCACACCAGCGACTGCGGATAATCTGCGCTCACGCTTTCCACGGTGCAGAACGGAAGTTTCATTTTTACTGTTTTCTCAGATACCTCGGAATAATCTCTTGCATTCAGAAGATTTTCAAACTGTCGTATTTTGCTTTTGGAAACCGGATCCACACAGATTGGCATATAAATAAATTTACACAGGTCAAGCATCTGAAAAAGTTCCTCAATTCCATTCCCCATGTCGATCACGACTGCCTCGTAAGTTCCATGAAGAATAAGTTCCTGCAAAAGATATTCCCAGTCCTTCCAGGATGTTCCCCGGATATCCTCCGGCGACTGCACCGGCGGCACGAAGTCAAGCTGCCCCACACTCTGCACCATACTGTTCAGCTTCAGAATCACACCCGGATTTTTCTGACGTACATAATAAAGCAGGTCACTCAATGTACAGGAGAATTTTTTCTGCATCAGTTCCTCCAGACCGGAATATTCTTCCAGACTTATAAAAAGAACACTTCGTTCCTCACTCAAAATCTGTCCCAGTGTCCACGCAAACGAGGTCTTAAGACATCGTCCCAATGGAGAATACACGCCAAAAAGCTCTGTCTTTCTTTTTAACGCAGGGTTCTGCATCGGAAACACAGTTTTTTCCTCGCCATAGCACGCCATGACCTCCCGGACGATCTCTGCCGAAGACTGATATTTATAGACTTCTGCATATGTATCCAGTTCTTCCGGTCTGGTTCCTTCCGTGAGAATCACAGTTTTGCTGATATCCAGTTCCCGTACCTCGTCACACATGGCATCTGCTGAGATAAGAAGCAGTTCCACATGTGTTTCTTTTGCATACGCAATCAGGCTCTGCACACTGGTAAATGCCTGTACTTCAAAGGGCAGATTGTTTTTGCGATTGAGATATTCCATGAAGTTTCTGGCATATTCTGCTTCAAGATCACAGACTGCAAAAATTTGTTTCTTCAATATAGACCTCCTGTATAAAGCATCACGCTCATAAATATGGGCACCGTGAAATGAATATTTTCCGGTGTACTTTCCCTTCGATAATAGGGTTTGTGGCTGCCTGTCTGCAGATACTCCATAAGATATGCCGCCAGATACGCCATCCTCTGCCGGATTCCTCCACCGCAGAGCAGAATGGCAAGTGAAATCCCGGCTCCGCACAGAAAGGAAAACCAGATACACCACAGGATCTTTACAGGTCCCATAATCCCTCCCAGTGCACAGAATACCTTGATATCACCAGGACCAAGCATCCGAAAATAAAACATCCATCCAAGGACCGCCAGCGGCATCAGGATTCCCGGTATGAATCTTGTCAGACCGGCAAATCCTTTCTGCCAGAAACATGTTACTGCTCCGGCAAGAAGTGAACACAGGATCCAGCTGTTTTTTACACGCATTTTGTAAAGATCCATGACCACAGATACACCGGCGATCGTCAGAAGCAGCATTTCATCTGCAATAAAAACCCCTCCTCGCTGTTGATATTTGATTATAAAAAAATGGGATCGTTCCGTCAGAACTGACGGCAGGAATACCAGATGATTTCTGGTGAGTCTTATTATAGTCCTGCATTCCGCCCTTTGTAAAGAAGATTCGTTCGCCAAATCCGGACAGCAGGATTCTCCCGGATTTCGCTTTTTTCTTAAATTTATTTATCTCTTCGCTTCAGAGTTATTGCAGTTTTTTTTAGGCTTTTGTATAATATGTCTATCCATCTTGGATTTTATCGAAGATGCCCGAAACAGGAGGCTTTTTTTATGGAAAAAAACATCAAAAAAATCGAGGATATGTCATTGAACGCATGGCCTTCCCACAAAATGGAACTGTACGATGGCTGGATCCTCCGTTTTTCTTATTTTTATACACACAGAACGAACAGTGTTGAGCAGTTTGGAACTTCTACCCTTCCATGGAGAGAGAAGGTTTCCTACTGTGAGGACGTTTATAAGCGTCTGGGATCACCTGCAATCTTTAAGATCAGTCCTCTGGTTTCGCCGGATTTTGACTATACACTGGAGAATCGCGGATACGAGATCCAGCACACAACCGAAGTCATGACACTCCACCTTGAAAATGCCGAACTCAGTGCCGACTGCCCGGATGTCACCCTCACAGACGAAATCCCGGATATCTGGATCACCAGCCTGTTTGACCTCAAGGGAATGACAAATCCGATCCACCGTGCCGTCGTTCCTTCCATGTACCGTGCGATCCCGAAGGAAACCGTCTGCGCTTCCATCTGGAAGAACGGCAAGATCATCGCTACCGGTCTCGGCATTCTGGACCGTGATTATATTGGGATTTATGCGATCCACGTCAAAGAAAAATACCGCGGACAGGGCTTCGCCCGCCAGATCTGCACTTCTCTTCTCAAAGAAGGCATGACCAAGGGCGCACAGAATGCCTATCTGCAGGTCGTCAAGGGAAACACTCCTGCCAAGAGACTTTACGCTTCACTTGGTTTTACGGATTCCTACACATACTGGTTCCGTGTTCAGCCACAGGGAGGAACAAAATGAAAAAATGGCTTCTTTTGTTGATCTGCAGTCTTTTTGGGGTTTCTTTGTCAGGCTGCAGTTTGCAGAATGTTGTCGAGTCTGTTTCACCTTCCAGAGAAGAAACACCGCAGGATATCCACCCGGACAGCACCCGCGTCTATATGGATGAAATTCAGGGAACACTTCAGACTTTTACCGGAAACAAGCTGACTCTTACCAGTTCTTCCCAGGATTACACCTTCGATGTTTCTCAGGCTACGCTGGAATCCGTGGACGGCATGGTACGGGGAGATTCCATCAGCGTAATCTATGAAGGGCAGCTTTCCGGCACTGACACTTCTACCGTCCGTACTCTGAAAGTTGTCGATGATTATCACGATATGGATTCCCTCAAAGAAAGAACCACCCATGGACAGGTTCAGGAACTCACCACCAACTCCATCACCATCAAGTCAAAAGGCGGCAAGACCGCAACCTTCCCGATCACCGGAACCGAACAGTATTATCAGAACGGAATCAAAGCAGGCAAATGGGTCTACATCCATTTCAAGGGTGAAATGGACACACCTGATCCGGAAAATCCTTCCCATTTATATGGCTTCCATACGAAAGTTTTCAGTGTATCTGACATTGATCCTCTCAAAGTTCCCGAGCCAACGCCAACACCCGCTCCTTCCAAAAATAAAGATCAGGAAAAGGAACGACAGATGCGTGCCGTGATTCAGGGAATCCAGACTAATATTCTGCAGGTCTCTGTTGAAAACACGGATAACCTTCTGAACCTTAATATGTCTGCAATCCCCTGTTATTTCAGTGGTGGACTTTCCTCTGGTTCTCATGTGACAGTTACCTACACCGGTGAGTTTGATGGAGTTTCTACAGCAGGAATCTCGATTCTCGGCATTACCGGTGAAGTTCCGGAATCACTCAGCGACCACGGTATCTCCTTTACCGTATCCGGAGACATTACCGCCTCCACCTCCAACACACTCACACTTCTGACCTACGACAATATGTATGTGACCTGCAGCATAGAAAACGCCTCCAATTCCTCCACGGGCGGGCTCTTAAGTGGAAGTTCCATAAAGATCACATTCAATCCGGCGGAATCCCGGAATTCCAATATTGTCTCCGCGATCAAGATTGAAGATTTATATACGTGATCCACAAATATATACTGCACACAAAAATGCCATAACCCTCAGAATCATCATCTTTCTGAGAATTATGGCATTTTTTATTTCTATGATCTTAACTTCGTCTGAATTTTTGCCGGATGATCTTTTCTCCGTTTTCCAGCCATTCCCGGACTTCGTCAGAATCTCCCAGGATCTCCTGGAAAGACTGATATTCCTGACAGATTCCTTTCCCATGAGGTACACAGTACGCCCCTGCATCGCTGCCGAGGGCGACTTTGATTTTTTTGCGAAAAGCAGTCCTGACCATAGTCTCTGCCTGACGGATGATCGGAAGCAGGACTTCATCTTCGTACCTTCCACAGCCCAGAAGATTCCTGACTGTGACAAGCGTCGGAACCCATACGGTATGACTGTCTGCAAGCATAGAAAGCGTCTCTTCATCCATGTAGTTGCCATGCTCCAGGCTGTCCACACCTGCCTCGACCGCCGCCTGTACACCATAAATCCCATTTGTATGGCTCATCACTGCAAAACCTTCTTCGTGTGCGATATGTACCATTTCCCGGACTTCGTCTCGGTCGAGAGGTGTTCCTGTGACCACTCCATGATCATTGAAATCCAGAAGCCCTGTCGTCATGATCTTGATAAAATCAGCACCTTCTGCCGCCGCGTCCTGCACTCTCTGGTGAAATTCCTTCATATTGCTGAAACTGCGTCCGACGATCCTGCCATAATGTCCTTCTTTATGGACAGCAAAAACCGGTGTCCGATAGTCGATCCCGTATTCTCCGGCAATCTCAGATGCCCTCTTTGAGACTCCTGCATTATCGCCGCCATCCCGGATAAAGGAAACACCAGCCCTCTGATATGCTTCAAAAAATTCTCTGACCTTCTCTTCGCAGACAGCATCTCTGTGCCGCGCTACAGCCTCACGATAATTGACACCATCCATCAGCATATGTGCATGACATTCACCAAACATTGTCCCGTACCTCTCCGTCTTTTACTGCTGGAAAAAACTGCGGATTTCTTCTTCAGAAGCTTTGACAGAACCCTGCACAAAGAACGGCTTGCCGCCGCCGCGGCCGTTCAGGGCAGCGTTCATTTCTTTTGTGAACTGACGTAGATCTCCGTTCTGCTCTCCCATTGCATATTTATAACTGCCATCTTCACTCTTTGAAAATACTGCACAGCAGCCGGAGCATTTCTGCATCACTGTATCTGCCATCCTGCGGACCTGATCTGCCTCCAGTCCTTCGTGGAACAGAAGAACGCTTCCGGAATCTGCCCATCTCTCTGCCTCTGTCGCGCAGAGTTCATCAACCATGTGGCTGACTTTTCCTTTGAGACGGAAGTTTTCGTCCTGAAGGCGCGCTACTGCAGCCGCTGTCTCGCCTGTTTTTGCAGAAAGTTTCATGGAAATCTGATGATTCTGCTCGTTGACCATATTCAGGTAATCCATGACACGTTTTCCGCAGATCATGGTCAGACGGATTCCTTCGTGGAAGTTTTCGACAGTAAGGATCTTAACCGCACCGATCTCGCCTGTGTGGGTAACGTGTGTTCCACAGCATGCACAGAGGTCGGAACCAGGGAAACGCACGAGACGCACCTGTCCTGTCAGTTCTTTTTTGCTTCGGTAAGAAAGTTTCTCCAGTTCTTCTTTCGGTGGATAAAAGATCTCTACCGGAGTATTTTCCCAGATTTTCTGGTTTGTCTTTGCCTCGATCTCAGCAAGCTGTGCCTCGGTGAGAACGCCGCTCAGATCCACTGTGATCACATCACTGCTCATATGGAATCCTACATTATCATATCCGTATGCTTCATGCACCAGACCGCTGACGATATGTTCACCGGAATGCTGCTGCATCAGGTCAAATCTTCTCTCCCAGTCGATCTTTCCAGTTACTTCACTTCCGACCTCCAGAGCCACCTCTGTATGATGAACAATCTCGCCGTCTTTTTCCCGGACATCTGTCACTGCGATCTCATTCAGTGTTCCAAGATCACACGGCTGTCCACCGCCCTCCGGATAAAAAGCGGTCTGATCCAGAACGATCTCATATCCTTTACCAGCTTCTCTGCACTCGAGTACTTTTGCGGTAAATTCTTTTATATATACATCTTCGTAATACAGTTTTCTTGTTTCACTCATGCTGCCGAACCTTCTTTCTGTAAATTTAAGTCAGTAAAAAATCTGTTTTTCTGCCCTTTAGTATAGCACAGCTTTGCCTTTCTGAACAGAAAAAAGACAGGCGCAGCTAAATGCTTACGCCTGCCTTTCTTTGGAGGTTGTATCAGAAAACAAGGTTATACTTGTCAATACTGATCTCTGCTTTTCCTTCTGCTGCAAAAGTGATCTGATCTGCTTCCTGCGGAGTAAACAGGACCATTGTAGCAGTCTGGCTTCCATCATTGATGAAGATCTCAACACTGAATTTATCCATGAGAATTCGTAATGTCACTTCTCCATCTACCGGTTTCACCTGAATATCTCTGGTGTGGAGGATGTCGTAGAGATATCCGCTTCTGCTTCTGTCGATGTTCAGAACTTCTTTTGCCGGATCATAGGTAATATAAGAAGAATATGTATCGTCTGCTGCAAGTTTGATCGCAAACTTACTGAAATCATCGGTCACTTTGAGTTTCACGGTCATATCAAGAACGCGGCCTTTGATTCCGTCCAGTGCGGTTTCTTCTGAGATTTCAACGTTGTGGTGCTGAACCAGCTCTCCACGATAGTTCTCGATCTCTCTTACCGGCTGCTGGATCAGTCTGCCATTGCGGTAGTTGATCTCTCTCGGAACAGTCATCTGTCCGAAGTATTTCGCTCCGTCCGGAACGAACTTGGAGTTCGGCCATGCCTGCATCCATGCGATCATTACACGGCGGCCGTCTGGTGTGAGCATGCTCTGTGGAGCATAGAAATCGATTCCACTGTCGAGCGGCTGTACATCTTCTCTTACAAATTTGTGTGTTTCTTTGTCGTAGGTTCCTGTCAGGTAGATAACGCTGTGACCTACGTGGAATTTCAGTCCTTCCGGAAGCATTGCCATCGGACTTACTACAAGAACGTGTTTGCCGTCAACTTCGTAGAAGTCCGGGCATTCCCACATCTTGCCAAGTTTTGCATCGCTGTGATCCAGAACGGTGACATATTCCCATTTGAAACCATCGGGGCTTCTGTAAAGGAGGATACGGCTGTTTCCATCGTCTGTCATATTGGAGATAACAGCATAGAAATAACCATCGTCTTCTTTCCAGATCTTCGGGTCACGGAAATCTACTTTGCTTCCGCCTTCCGGGATATCGTTTCCGGTGATGACCGGGTTGTTCTCGTATTTCTCATAATTAACGCCATCGCCAACAGCCATACACTGTGTCTGGTGAGTCGGAAGTTCTCCGTTTGCCATCGGGGTATCGCCTACATATCCAACTCCGGTATACATCAGAAGATGACGTCCATCAGAAAGCTCCAGAGCACTTCCTGAAAAGCATCCAAAGTTATCATAGGATTCTTCCGGTGCCATAACTACCGGAAGCCTTTTCCATGCAAGCATATCTTTGCTGCTGAGATGTCCCCAGTGCATCGGACCCCATTCATTGGAATATGGATGGTACTGATAAAACAGATGGTATTCTCCATTGTAATAGGAAAATCCATTTGGATCATTGATCCAGCCTGTGCCACCAGTCACATGAAAAGAAGGACGCTCTTCCGGAGAAATTTTGCTCAACTGTTCCTGTTCAAATTCTCTGGCCTTCTGTAATTTCTCACTAATCATACATTCGTTCTCCTTGTTGTAATATTCTAACGGTTTACAGATAGTATCCCACGATGTGTTTTACATGGCAACAAAAAAACCTGACATCTTGGTTTCCTGTTTCTGATCCGAGTAAGATTTTAGCCTTTGATACCAGAAGATGCAATACCTTCTACATAGTATTTCTGCATGAAGATAAACATAATGATCATCGGGATCGCAGAGACAACCAGGGCTGCCATGATGGCACTGTAGTGCACCGGCTGGGTACCAAAAAATGACTGAACTGCAAGCTGGATCGTACGTTTATCCTCACCTGTCATAACGAGGAATGGCCACATAAAGTCGTTCCAGTGTGCTACGAAATCAAGAATAAATACTGTAGCATACACCGTTTTGGAAATTGGCATTACAATCTGGAAAAAGGTTCTGATCGGACTGCAGCCATCAATTGCCGCTGCTTCAATCAGGTCATCCGGAACATCACAGAAGAACTGCCGGAACATATAAATAGAGAAACATTTCGCAACAAAAGGAATAACAAGTGCTGCCAGTGTATTGACCCAGCCAAGCTGAGACATTTCAATATAAAGCGGGAGCATGATAGCTTCCATCGGCAATACCATCAGTGCAATTACGAGATTCAGAACTGCACCTTTACCTTTGAACTCAAATTTAGCCAGTGCATAACCGCACATGGAGTTTACAAGAAGATCAAGAACCAGGATCAATGCAATATACAGAAGTGTATTCTTAAACACCAGTGGCATATTCAATCGTGAAAATACCTCTGCATAGTTACTTAAGGATGCCTGAACTGGTAAAAAAGTAGTCAGTGAATCCATATTTGCAAAAATCTTAGCCTCTGGTTTCAGTGATGCGGAAATCATCCAGATCAGAGGAGATACAAAGATGATACCGATGATAATATTTCCAAAATAGAACATAAATTTTCCAAATGCATTAGAAAACCTCATTGATTTTTTCATATTTATATCCTCCTTTCTCAGTCTGTTGCCGCAGTTACTTTCTTCATAGCCATAGACATGCATACTACGATTACAAAGAATACAGCCGCGATCGAGCAGGCATAGCCAAAGTTACCCTTCTGGAAGCCCTGTGTATAAATATAGTATACAAGAGTCTTTGTGGAGTTTTTCGGTCCACCCTGTGTCATGATATATGGCTGTGTAAAGAGTTTCATTGCCTGGATCATAGTGATCATGATTACATATTTAATTGTTCCCTTCAGCCCAGGAATAGTGATATAAAGGAACTGTTTAAATTTTGTAGCACCGTCTACGGATGCTGCTTCGTACTGGTCTCTCGGGATTCCCTGAAGACCTGCCAGGAAGATCATCATCTGATAACCGGCGCCCTGCCATGCAGACATAAAGATGATAGAATTCATCGCTGTGCTTGCATCACTCAGGAATTTGATCGGGCTCATTCCCAGAGATACCAGAATGGAGTTGATAAGACCTGTGTTCGGGTTTGCATTGTAAAGTACGGACCACAGTACGGAGATAACTACCATAGAAGTAAGCTGTGGTGCAAAGTACATGGTACGGAAAACAGCCACTCCACGAAACTTCTTTGAAACCAGAAGTGCAAGTGCGAGTGCGAGTACACACTGACACGGAACAACAATTACAGTAAAGTACACTGTATTTTTTAATGCAAGCCAGAAGTTTTTGTCACTGAAAAGCTTCTGATAATTTTCAAAACCAATAAATTTCATGGCATCAGGTCTCATGATCTGATATTTAAATCCTGAAAAATATACGGTATAGATCATAGGTACAACAAGAAATGCAATCAGAAGAATCACTGCCGGTGCTACAAAGATATATGCAGCCACTCTTTCATCACGTTTACGGCCGGAAAGCTTCTTTTTTTCTGCCTTTGCCATTGCCTTTCCCCCTTTTTCTTATCCAGAAAAAGCGAAGCCGCACCGCTTTTTTGCCGATGCGGCTCCGTTTTCATTTATTTGTTTTCTTATTCAGCGTAATATGTTTCGTAGTCTTCTGTAAATGTATCTACTACTGTATCAAATTCAGACTGAATATAATCTGTATCTACTTCTTCATTACTTGCTGCATCAGAGAAAATGTTTGTCATTGCTTCTGCGTATGCAGATGAGAATGTAGCATAAGATGGTGTTCTAGGACGCGGAACTGCTGTGTTTTCAAGCTGATCTACGATAAGAGCTCTTGCACCTTCTTTGTACTCAGCCATTGCTTCTGTCTCATAAGCAGAAGAACGTGTTGCAGGTTTTGCAATTGCTGCTGCATATGATGCAACATTATCTGTATTCATCAGCCATGCCAGGAATTCACCAGCTGCATCTGCGTTCTCGCAGTCTTTAGAGATTGCTGCTGACCAGTCACCACATGGAGAAACTGCTTTTTTAGTTTCAGCATTTACCGGATAGTAAGTTACACCCCAGTCAAAGTCGGCATTCTGTTCAAGTGTTGCGATTTCCCATGAACCACCGATCATTGTTGCACATGCGCCATTGAGGAATTCATCTGTGATCGGTTCAACGTTTGCATATCCTTTAGCGATCAGATCTGCAAGCCATGCTGTTGTGTTTACTGCTTCTTCACTGTTCACATATCCATCGGCTTCTTTTCCATCTTCGCTGATATAATCTTTTCCAGCAGAAAGATACAGCGGTTCAAGAGCATATGGAAGTCCCTCGCCGTGGTCCATGATGATGTGTGTCCCTACATAATCATCTGTTGTACATTTTTCAGCAATCTCAGCAACTTCATCTGTTGTCAGAGGATTTTCGAGTGTACGGGAATCCAGATCATCTGTATCTACACCACATTCTTTGAGGTAATCTTTGTTGTAGTAGAATGCTACGGATGACTCTGTTGCACCTACAGCATATAATTTGCCATCATATGTATTCTGCGTCATTGAAGACTTTACGAAATCTGCTTTGTCTTCATCTGTAAAATAGTCATCCAGCGGAACTGTGATTCCATTAGCTGCATAATAGGAAACCTGCGGTCCGTCTACATAGAAGATATCCGGAAGATCGTTGGATGTAACTGCTGTAGCGATCTTGTTATCATACGCGTAAGAGTCTGAACGGTCAATTGCTTCACGACTTACCTGAATCTCAGGATGTTCTTCGTTCCATTCGGAAATTTTTTCTTTCCACCATGCTTCAATTGCTTCTCTGTCTGTTGGACTCCAGATTGTGATATTTGTTACGTCATCTGCGAATACCGGTACAGTTGTTGCTGCTCCTGAAATTGCAAGTGCTGCTGCCATTGCCAGACTAATGGTTTTTTTCATTTCTTAATCCTCCTTTAATGTTTATTTCCACCGCGCGAAAGGAAATATTGTAGAACCCGTTCCACATCCTCAAACAGCCGATTTTCATTATTTTGTTCGAGAAGTTTTATGTGGAAGCCGTTCCATATCGTGTCTTTATCATACTTCCCTGAAGTGTATTTGTCAACAGAATTTGATTGAAAACTCGTTTCCAGGCACATTTCCGTGCATTTTTATAATTTTAGCATTTTAATTTTGTGCATATTGCATATGCATATGCGTTATTTTTTTAACACGAATTATCTGTAATATAAAAAACATGCAAAGCTGTTGTTAGACTTTGCATGTTTCGAATTATTATCAGAATATTTTACCAAAATTTGCTTATAGTTTACTTTTCATGTCATATATTCTGTATTTTATTTTTATTTTTTATAATTCGCCATTAATTTCAACCGGATAGGTACTTTGTCCCTGCCGCAACTCCACAGCTAAAATCTGCCTTTGTGGAACGGGTTCCTTGCCTTCTATCAGATTTATGACACTTTTGGCACAGGTTTCTGCCAGAAATTTCACATTCTGACAAATAGCCGTTACCTCCGGATAACAGATCCTGCTGACATCCATACCATCATAAGTGACCACCTTGAGATCCTCCGGGACTCTTTTTCCTGCTTTAAGGGCAAGGTGCATATAACAGAGTGCCGGCTGATCAGCCGCAAATATACCATCCGCATCCGGATATTTCTCTAATGCCTCGGCTGCTGCATCCCAGTAAGACTGGTGATCAAACAGATTCCATTCCATGGTCAGATCCAGGACTTCCACTCCATGCTTCTTCAACGTCTCTTCAAATATGATATGTCTGTCATTTGCCGCTACATTTGGAGCAATACCAGTGATGTGGACGACCCTCTTACAGTTATTTTTCAGCATGATCTCTGCTGCCAACTTACCACCATAAACATGGTCAGACCCTACCATAGGGATTTCCGGGCCGAAATCCTGGTCCAGTGCGACAATTGTACGCTTCCGGTTTACATATTCCTTCCAGTGCAGTGTATGTGCACCGGTAATGATCCCATCCACCATATTACGGTCAAGCATATTCAGATAATCACGTTCTCTGTTGCTGCTCCCTACTGTGTTGCAGATCATCGCCTTGTAGCCTCTCTTGTAGAGAGCTACCTCCGTTTCCCGCGTAAATGCCGAGAAAAACGGATGATCCAGATCAGGGATCAGGACACCTATGATACCGGTTCTGTTACGAAACAGATTTCTTGCCAGTTCATTTGGTGTATATTCCAGATCGCTGATCGCCTGTTCAATTTTTTTGCGGGTATCAGCAGCAACATAGCCACTGCCATTTATTACTCTGGACACAGTACCGACCCCTACTCCGGCCTTCTGTGCCACATCTTTGATACTTGCCATATTTCTTAAATTAACCTTTCTTATACTCTGTTGTCTGGTTACGATAGTTTATTGTAACTGTTCTGTCTCCTTACAGTTTTTCCACTTCAGACAACGAGTTCAAAACATTTCCAATCTTTTTCGCGGTAGATCATTACTGTTCATTCATCAACAGCAATATGAATTCTTATCACGCAGAGTGACTCTGCAGTTATAAGTAATGTGACAATTATAGCATAGCAGCATTTTCTTTACAATTATCATCCTGTAGGAAAAAACAAACGTTTTTCAGCAACCTCTCCTGAAAACATGAAACAAGTTCTTCAGATTTCCCTGAAATCCAAAAAAACAGAACCGCATTCATTTCTGAATCGCAGTCCTGTTTTGCTGACTTTGATTTGTAACTGTTCTCTGTTCACATCCCGTAACCGGTTCATGTCTTAGCAGTTACTTTTATATATTTTTGCTGACACGAAGTCTTGTCATCGCTCTTGCGAGTGCAGCCTGGCTTCTGTGATATTCCACAATGCTCTGTTTCTGACGCAGCTGCTCTTCCGCGCGGTCTCTTGCCTCTTCTGCTCTGCGGATATCAATCTCTTCCGGACGTTCCACAGTCAGGCAGAACAGTTTCGCACGGTTGTTGATCATCTCAACAAAACCTGAGCTTACTGCAACTGTCAGCCAGTTCCCTTCAGAATCCTCAAAGCGCATCTCACCCGGAACGATCGCACAGATCATATTGGCATGATGTGCCAGAAATTCCTTCTGTCCATCCTCGGCCGGGATGATCAGTGATTTGGCTCTTCCTGCAAAAAACTGTCTGTTGGCAGCATAAATTTCAAGTCCGAATGTACTTTCCATAAGCCTCACCCCTTATTCTTCTGATAAAGTTTTGGCTTTTTCGATTACTTCGTCAATGGTTCCTACGTTGAAGAACGCATTTTCCGGATACTGATCCATCTCACCATCAATGATCATCTTGAATCCACGGATTGTTTCTTTGAGCGGAACATATTTACCAGAAATACCTGTAAAGTTCTCAGCTACATGGAATGGCTGGGACAGAAATTTCTGAATCTTTCTTGCACGGAATACCGTATTCTTATCCTCATCAGAAAGCTCTTCCATACCAAGGATTGCAATGATATCCTGGAGTTCTTTGTATTTCTGAAGGATTTCCTGTACTCTACGTGCAACTTCATAATGCTCCTCGCCGACTACATCAGCTTCCAGAATACGGGAAGTAGATTCCAGCGGATCAACAGCCGGATAAATACCCTGCTCTACGATCTTACGGGAAAGTACGGTAGTCGCATCCAGATGTGCAAACGTTGTTGCCGGAGCCGGGTCAGTCAGGTCATCAGCAGGTACATATACGGCCTGTACAGAAGTAACAGAACCGGAAGTTGTAGAAGCGATACGCTCCTGCAGCTCACCCATCTCAGTTGCCAGTGTAGGCTGATAACCTACGGCAGACGGCATACGTCCGAGAAGTGCAGATACCTCAGAACCGGCCTGTACAAAACGGAAAATATTATCGATAAACAGAAGTACATCTCTGTGCTCTGTATCACGGAAATATTCGGCCATTGTAAGACCTGTCTCAGCAACTCGCATACGGGATCCCGGCGGCTCATTCATCTGTCCGAACACTAAGGCTGTTTTCTCAAGAACACCGGATTCCTTCATTTCTGACCAGAGGTCGTTACCTTCACGGGAACGTTCTCCGACACCTGTAAAAATAGAATATCCACCATGCTCTGTAGCGATATTCTGGATAAGTTCCTGGATCAGAACGGTTTTACCAACACCGGCACCACCGAACAGACCGATCTTACCACCCTTTGCATAAGGAGCAAGAAGGTCGATGACCTTGATACCTGTCTCCAGGATCTCTACGGCCGGTTTCTGATCTTCGAAGCTTGGCGGATCTCTGTGAATCACCCAACGCTCTGCATCATCCAGAGCTTCTCCACCGTCAACTGTCTCTCCAAGAACATTAAAAAGTCTGCCAAGAGTGCAGTCTCCTACCGGAACCTTGATTCCACTTCCTGTGGCAACTACTTCTCTGTCTCTCTGAAGTCCCTCACTGGCACTCAGCATAATGCAGCGAACCACATCATTTCCCAGATGCTGAGAAACTTCCATAACGCATTTCTTACCATTGTTTTCGACTTCAAGGGCGTCCTTGATATCCGGAAGATCGCCATTCTCAAAAACAACATCTACAACAGGTCCCATGACCTGTACAATCTTACCTTTACTCATTATCGTCCCTTCCTTTTCTGGGCCTTCGCACCACTGCAAACTTCTGTGATCTCCTGTGTGATCGCTGCCTGACGTGCACGGTTATACTGAATTGAAAGATCCTGTAGCATTTTCTTTGCACTGTCTGTAGAAGACTGCATGGCTGTCATTCTCGCATTGTTCTCACTTGCATATGCTTCTACAAGACAGCCATAAATCACACCTGTCAGATAATTAGGAATCATAATGTCCAGTACGCCGTCTGTTGAAGGAAACATCTCTATCTCCTCCTGATGAACGCCCACCGGAACCTCAAGTGGCGAAAAGTTCGTTTTCTTTAAAGGAAGAAGCTGCATATTTACCGGCTCCATCACAACTGCATTCTGCATCTGTGTATAGATGATATGCACCTCATCCACTTCTCTTTCCAGAAAGCTTCTTACAACTTCCTCACTGATCAATCTTGCACGATGCATGGTCGGCTTCTGTACGGTATAGTGGAAGCTTCCATCCATGTCCACATCTTTCTTGCCAAAATACTGACGACCGACCATACCAAGAACATACAGCTTATGATATCCAGGTGTAGATGCTATAAATTCTTCTGTCATTCTGGTGATGTTATGGTTATAAGCACCTGCCATACCCTTGTCACCGGTTACCACTATGGTCGCTATCTTACGTTCTTCCTGTGGGATCAGATGACGCACGCTGAAGAACGGATGCTGGATATCCGGAACATGACGAAGAATTCTGGCAATCGCCCCCTGCATATTATAGAAGTAAGGCTCTGTATCAGACAGTATCTTCTTGGCTTTTTTCATCTTGGAAGAGGAAATCATATACATGGCATTGGTAATCTTCATTGTGTCCTGGACACTGCTTATCCTGCTTTTTATTTCTCTTGCATTTGCCATAAGTTCCTCCTATGCAATCTCTGCTTTATTTTGCGGCTGCACGATCCTTGAATTCATCTGCAACCTGAAGGATTTTTTCTCCGAGTTCATCGCTTAAGACTTTGCTCTCATCGATTTCTTTGCCGATTTCAGGATATACGTTGTCGAAGTATTCGAGCATATCCATCTGATATTTCTTCACAGCCTTCTTATCCACATGAACCAGCTTCTTGTGGGTCGCTGTCCACAGTGTGATAACCTGCTGGTGGAGAGAAAGTGGATTACACAACGGCTGTTTCAGAAGTTCCATCAGGCATCCGCCATAAGCAAGCTGTGCTTTGGTCGCATCATCCAGATCGGAACTGAACTGGGTGAATACTTCCATCTCACGGTACTGTGCCAGGTCGATACGGATACTTCCGGATGCTTTCTTCATTGCCTTGGTCTGCGCTGCACCACCAACTCGGGATACGGAAAGACCTACGTTGACCGCCGGTCTCATACCTGAGAAGAACAGGTCACTCTCGAGGAAGATCTGTCCGTCTGTGATGGAAATTACGTTGGTAGGAATGTATGCGGATACATCTCCTGCCTGTGTCTCGATGATCGGAAGTGCTGTAATGGAACCTCCGCCCAGCTTATCACTCAGACGGCTGGAACGCTCCAGAAGTCTGGAATGAAGGTAGAATACGTCACCAGGATATGCTTCACGTCCCGGAGAACGCTCCAGAAGCAGTGACAGTGCACGATATGCAACTGCATGCTTGCTCAGATCATCGTATACGATCAGGACATCCTTGCCTTTGTACATAAAGTACTCTGCAAGTGCTGTTCCTGCATAAGGAGCAATGTACTGAAGCGGCGCACAGTCGCTTGCTGTTGAAGAAAATACTGTGGTATATTCCATAGCTCCATATTTCTCAAGGTTGGATACAACTTTGGCTACCGTAGATGCCTTCTGACCGATTGCCACATAAATACAAATCACATCCTTACCCTTCTGGTTCAGGATGGTATCGATTGCAAGGGAAGTCTTACCGGTCTGTCTGTCACCAATGATAAGTTCTCGCTGTCCTCGTCCGATTGGGAACATGGAATCAAGTGAAAGGATTCCTGTTTCCAGCGGTACATTTACGGATTTACGGTCAATAATTCCAGGTGCCGGATTCTCTACCGGGCGATAATCCTGTTCTTTGATATCACCTTTTCCGTCAATCGGGGCTCCAAGAGCATTGACGATTCGTCCAACGAAACCATCACCTACAGGTATACCTGCCTGTTTACCAGTTCTGGTTACTTTGGTTCCCTCCTTGATTCCGGTATCCTTACCAAACAGAATACATCCCATGCTGTTTGTACGGATATCCTGAACCATTCCCTTGAGTCCGTTTTCAAATACTACAACCTCGCCATACATAGCGTGATCAATTCCATAAACAGTTGCAATTCCATCTCCTACGGAAATGACCGTTCCTACTTCCTGGTTCTGGCTGATTTCATCATAATTCTCTATTTCTTCTTTCAGAATGGAAATAATCTCATCTGGATTGATTGCACTCAACGTGTTCACCTCCGGGTCAATTTCTGTTCCAGCTTGCGGTAACGTCCCCGCAGGCTCCAGTCATATTCGCTTCCGCCTGCCAGAAGGACAAATCCTCCGATCAGGCTTTTATCTTCTATCATTTCTATTTCGGCTTTCTGCGCCCCAAATTCCCGGCATAAAAATGCTCTGATACCATCAAGCTGTGCATCCTTCGGTGCTGTTACATAACGCATGACTGCGTGTATGGTCTTCTCATGCTGTCGGCACAGTTCTTCGTAATCTTCAAAAATTTCCTCGATCAGATCAATTCTGTGATGCTTGCAGACGACCTTGATGAAACTCTTCATTTCCTCAGGGATCACTCTGTCGATCACTTTTTCCTTGATCTCAAATGGTACCAATGGGTTCTTCAGACTCTGTGCGAGTTCAGGAACCTTCCGAAATATTTCTTTTGTATTCTGTATGACCTTTCTGGAAACAGAAAGGTCATACAGAGTTTTTGCATAATTAACGGCGGTCACTGTCATCTGGATCACCTGCTTTTTCTATAAATTGGTCATACAAGGATAAATCCTGGTCTGCTCCACTGTTTTTACCAATAATTTTACCGGCAGCTTCCATAGCAAGAGAGGCAACATCATCTTTCATCTGACGCATAGCATTCTCGCGCTCTGTGTTGATGTCCTCCTGCGCTTTGGCAAGCATTGCAGATACCTTTGCCTGTGTATCTTCCACAGTTTTGTCTGCCTGTGCTTTGGCTTCTTTTCTGGCCTGCTCCATAATCTGGAAGGATTCTTCTCTGGCGGATTTCAACGCACCCTCATACTGTTCCTTAAGTGCCTTCGCCTGATCCTCCTGCTCCTTTGCTCCTGCAAACTGCTGATCGATCATAGCCTTTCTTACGTCCATCACTTTGATGATCGGTCCGAATAAAAACTTCTTCATCAATAAATAAAGAACTAACAGGTTGATGATCGTAAAGACAAGGTTGATGTCAATTTTTATCACCTGGTCCACCTGCCTCTCTGTATTTTTCGGTTCTTTATCATTAGCCCAGCATGATGATGATCAGAAGTCCGATTACGAAACCGTAAATAGCTGTTGCCTCGGCAAGGGCACAACCTAACAGCAGGTTCTTACTGATCTTGCTCTCTGCTTCCGGCTGTCTTGCGATAGCTTCAACTGCCTTGGAAGTTGCGATACCAATACCAATACCTGCTCCAATACCTGTAAGAACTGCGATAGCTGCTCCGATTGCTACTAATGTTGACATACTTTTTTCCTCCTGAATAGATATCAAATTTTCTTTTGTCTTACTCGATTGCTTCCTTGATGAACAAGGATGTTAAAAATACAAATACATAAGCCTGTATGAATCCGTCAAAGAAATCAAAATACAGACTGAACGGTATGGGAAGAATTGCCGGACATATAAATTCAAGCAATTTCATTACAACAAAGCTTCCCAGAACATTACCAAATAATCGCATACACAGAGATGTTGGTCTGATCGCAAGCTCCAAAATATTGATCGGAAGCATGATCGGCACAGGCTCTGCAAAGCTCTTAAGGAATCCCTTAAGTCCTCTCTTATGAAATCCTGCATATTCGATCAGAATAATGCTCATAAGCGACAATGCTATGGTAACATTCATGTCCTTTGTCGGTGGTGTAAACCCAAACACACCTGCTATATTGGCTATTCCAATGAAAATTACGGTTGACATCAGATAAGGGACATACCGTTTTCCCTCTTCTCCCAGAATTCCCACAAAGAAATCCTGAAGGAAACTTACTCCTGATTCCAGAAGAAGCTGTTTTTTGCCTGGATTCTCGACTTTAAGATTTCGAACCAGTATCAGAGAAAGTATTACCAGAACGGCCATAATGACCCAGGTAACCGCGACGCTCTCTGCAATCGGTATTCCGCCGAACACTGGTATCGTAAACAATGTCTTGCTCTCAAGCTCTTCTGCCAATGTGGCTGATAAATTCCCCGTCTTTCTCCCTCCTTTTCTCCGACCGAACCAACATATTGGTCATACCGGTCTGTCATTTGATTCCTTTATTTTACGCTTTGTCAAAAAAAAGTCAATATCCATTCTCCCCATTTTGTCCGAAAAGATCAGCCGATTCTATACACATTGCACAATTATATTAAATATAATCTCATATTATAAGTGAAACCTCTCCATAGGCTAAAATAGACAAAGAGCCGTCAGACTCCTGTACTTTGAGCCTTCCGTCCGGACAGATCTCCAGTGCCTTCGCCTTACGGATATCCTGCCCGTCCACGATCTGGATCTCCCTTCCCGGGACAAGATTCTGCTGGATATATTCAGGAGGTAAACGCAGCTCTCTTGTCTCTTCCAGAAGGGCATTGATGATCTCAGCGGCAAGACGGTTACGATCCAGTCCTGCTGCCGCTTCCCGGTTCTCATACAGGGCTCCGGCGACATTCCTGATCTCAGACGGATATCCGCCCTCTGCCTCATACAGATTCAGCCCGATCCCAACTACGGCAAAGTCAATATCTCCGCTCTCAAAGTCTGTGACAGCTTCTGTCAGGATGCCGCAGACCTTCTTCTCATTGTAATAGAGGTCATTCACCCACTTGATTCCAAGTGAGATACCAGTAGTCCGAAGGACAGCCTTATAGACTGCCACAGCCGCCTCTGCGGTGAGCAGAAGGCTCTCCTTGAGGCTCCCGCGAGGTTTAAGGATAACACTGAGATAGAGTCCTGCTTCCTCCGGAGAATAGAAGCTTCTGCCTCTCCGTCCTCTTCCTGCTGTCTGCTTCCCTGCCACAACGCATCCACCATGACCGGCAAGTCCGGTTACCGCCGCTTCCTTCGCGGCACGGTTGGTCGAGTCGATCTCCCGATATACCTTCAGATAAACTTCCGGTGAAACTAAAAAGGGCTGTATTGCTTCCATGGAAAGACGATGACTGTCCTTCACCAGCATATAGCCCTTATTCTGTCCTGCCTCTATTGTATATCCTTCTTCCCTCAGGGACTTCACCGCCTTCCAGATCGCAGCTCTGGTACAGTGAAGTTCCTCGGCAAGTTTCTCTCCAGAAAGAGTTTCCCCCTTCTGCTGTTCTAATATTCCTAAAAGTTTAGATTTTACCGTCATATTTCTCTCCATAATTCTTAAGGGTCTTCTTGAGAAATGATACATATTCCCTGCGGATATTCTCCGGTGATACGATCACGGCTCCTGTACCCAGTCCTGCAAGCCAGCCAAAAAACTGTGTACTGACCTTGATCTGTGCCTGCATGGAAAAATGATTCTCATCCTTGGGGATCAGCATGACATCCTGACCAAAACGGTCAAGCACAACGCCTACAAACTGATTCTCAAACTCCATCCGGACACTTCTCTCCTTCCCTCCGAACATCCCGAAAGTACTGAAAGAGAACTTCCCGAGATCAAAATCCCTGAAAATATTGCCGCCATTTCTCTTCTGCTTCTCAATTACCTCTACCTGCATCATCTTGTCCACGCGATAATGCTTCACAACTCCGCTTCGCTCATCCAGTCCCAGAAGATAGTAATTCTCATTCTTCCAGATCATCTTCCATGGGCTGGCCTGATACCACTCTCCATTCTTCTTGGGTTTCAGTTCCTTGGACAGAGTCCATTCGTAATAATGAAAACGGATCTGTCTGTTCCTGGACATGCCGTCATAGATCGTCTGGATGTTGCTGTATATCTCCTCGTTGACTGTCTTATTGCCTGGTTCGATAAAAAGCTGCTCACGGAGTTTCTTTGCAGCTTCCGGGATAACAAGGCTCTCCAGTTTGCGGAGCAGTTCTCTGGATTTCTTCTGTGTGACAAATCTGGAAGACTGTACTGCATCCATCAGGAACTTCACTTCCGGAAGCTGGAACTTCCGGTTCGCTATATAGAAACCGCCAACCTTCCCACGGCGGTTGCGGATATCAAGTCCATAGATCCTCAGTGCCTCAATATCATCGTAAACTGTCTTGCGCTCGACACTGATCCCGTATCCTCTGAGATACTGTGCCATATCCTTCGCAGATATGGGATGCTCCTCATCTGTCCGCTCCAGCAGCACATCCATCAGGTATAATATTTTGAGTTTCTGGTTAAATGATTTCGGCATGTATTGTCTGTTATCCTTCTTATTACTTGTCAGTCAGTGCTGCTACCACACCGGAATATACTACCACAAATGCCAGTGCCATCGCAATCCTGTCAGCAGAATGCACATCGATCTTCATGACCATGGCACCCAGGATCATGATCTCCACTGTTACCAGTATTCCGAGTATCATTGCCATGACATTGGAAAATTTCTTCTTCTCTGTATGGCTCTCTCTGTTCTCTGTCTCGTAGTGTCTCTTTGCTGTTTCTGCTGTGTTCATCATAGTAAGATCCCCTTTATATCGTATTATGGTTTGAGAATTTCGAATATTTGTTCTGAACATATTTTCCGAACATCTTTTCGATATAAAGAGTATCTCATATTAAATGTCCAATAAAACGGGACAAACTTAAATTTCAGAATATATGTTCACTATTTATTTGCGAACACAATTTTATCCACATGATACGTCCCCTGATCCACGCTCATGACAGCCATCGTGGCCTCCTGCCCAAAACGGCTTCTTCCACAGCTTCCCGGATTCAGCCACAATCTTCCGTCGACCATTTTTTCAGAATAACTGTGCGTATGACCAAAGATCACGACCTGGGCACTGCCAAGCTCCCATGCCACATCTTTTTTGTTGTGTGTCATAAAAAATTTCACACCTTCTATAGTGAAACGAAGTGTCTTTGCAATCCCCTCAGCCCAGTCTCTGTCATTATTTCCTCTTACGACATAGATGGAACCAAGGCAACGGATCCTGTCAAGAAGTTCCGGTCTGTCCACATCACCTGCATGCAGAATGCAGTCACATGTTTTGAGGATTTCCAGGACTTCCGGTCTTAATAAACCATGAGTGTCTGAAATGATGCCAATTTTTTTTGCCATATGATGTCACTTCCTTTCTTTCAGATCTGATGATATTATCAGTAGCCCTCTCTGCGTCTTTCCTTTCGGAGTTCATTACGCTTCTGTGCCCCGAGCCACTCAGCTTTCTCGGATTCCGTTTCAACGATCAGACCGGGAACTTCGACCTTGTTGTCGTTTTCATCCAGTGCGACCATGACTTCATAGGCACGGTTGATGACCCTGCGTGTTCCGTCAGGACTTTCTACATAAGTATCGATCCGTACTTCCATGGAAGTTCTTCCGACGTAAGTCAGCTTTCCGATCAGGACCACGGTGTCTCCCAGATAGGCTCCTGCCTTAAAATTCAGATTGTCCACACAGGCAGTCGTCACGATCGTTCCTGCATGTCTGTACGCTACGATCCCCGCCATCTCATCGATCCACTGCATCAGAACTCCGCCAAAGAGCCTGCCGTAGCCGTTGATGTGCTTATTCATGATGAGATAAGTATTTTCGGTACGGGAATCCTCCATATGTTTCATCTTTCTCATATTTTTTCTCTTTTCTTATAACTATAATCCCTGTTTCTGAAACTGTGCGGCTGCTTTTTCATATTCCGGCATCGGCACGCCGTATTCTCTGCCCATACGCACAACTTCATATACAAGTCCGTCAATCTCAGACTGCTTTCCTGCCATAACATCTCTCTGCATGGATGTTGTTGATTCCGGTGCGAGATTTGAAAGGATCCTGAGGTTTCGTTCCACAAGGTCTTCTTCAAATTCAATTCCCATTGCATGGGACAAATTAACGATCTCACGCATCAGTTCGCAGATCATCTCACGTTTCTCGCCTTCCTGCTGAAAATCAACTGCCGTGGCATTGTAATATAAACCTGCCGTTCCGATCGGTGATACGTAGGAAAACTTCACCATCGCATCTCTGCGGATATCCGGTGAAAGAATCACTTCCAGATCTTCGGATGCCATATCCCGTGCGATCGCTCTCATGCTTTCTGTCTCTTCAGAAGGAGTCCGCGCGCCAAAAACAACTCGAAGGATCTTGCCATGGCGAAGGATCACTCCCGGCTCCTCGATCGCCGCTGATACATAGATGCATCCATCCGGTACGGTGAGATCCGGAAATTCTTTCTGTAATCTGCCGCCGGTTCCATAAATATTCAGGATTGGAAGAACTACTGTCTCCGGTCCGGCAATCCTGCGGATATCCGGGATCAGATCCGTCAGGGAATAGCCCTTGACACACACCAGGATCACATCTGGCTGCTCTGTGTATTCTTCCATCCGGCATGCTTTGACAGGAATGGTCTCTTCTTTTCCATCCCAGAGCTGCCTCATGGTAAGTCCCTGTTTCTGCATCGCCTCAAGATGGCTGCCTCTCGCGATCAGAGTTACGTCCTTTTCTGCTTTTGTAAGATAAAATCCAAGAGTCCCTCCGGTTCCTCCTGCCCCGATGATTGCGTATTTCACACCAGATTCCTCCTTTGATCACTTGTATTATGTTTCAAAACAGGCTCCTCATATAGTGAGGAGCCTGGTCGTTATATATTCTTCTGGCAGATATCCTCCAGACAGCATTTATCACAATATGGCTTTGTCCGTGCAGTACAGACTTCTCTTCCGTGGCAAACAAGACGATGGCAAAAATCACTGCCTTCTTCCGGCGGAATGATCTTCCACAGAGCCATCTCCACTTTCTTAGGATCCTTGATGCCGTCAACCAGACCGATACGGTTCGTCAGACGGATACAGTGTGTGTCTGTCACAATCGCCGGTTTGCCAAAGACATCTCCCATGATCAGGTTTGCACTCTTGCGTCCTACACCCGGGAGTTTGAGAAGTTCTTCGAATGTGGTCGGGATGTTGTCATTGTACTGCTCATGAAGGATCCGCATACACGCGCTGATATCCCTCGCCTTACTCTTGCCAAGACCGCAGGGACGGACGATTGCCTCGATCTCCTCCGGTTCTGCTGCTGCAAGAGAAGCTACGTCAGGATATTTTGCATAAAGATCCTCTACGACTACATTGACCCTCGCATCCGTGCACTGGGCTGCCAGTCTCACGCTCACAAGAAGCTTCCACGCCTGGTCATAATCCAGTGTGCATCCTGCATCCGGGTATTCCTTCTTAAGTCTGTCGATCACTTCCAGAGCCAGTTCTTCTTTGGTCATTCTGCGCTCCTTAGATAGTACCGAAAATACGGTCTCCAGCATCGCCAAGTCCCGGGCAGATGTATGCATGGTCGTTCAGTTCACGGTCCAGATGTCCTACATAGATCTGTACATCCGGATGCTCTTTATGGAGACGCTCCAATCCTTCCGGTGCTGCGATAACAAACATGCATTTGATATTTTTGCCGCCGTGTTCCTTGATCATTCTGACTGCGTCCACAGCAGAACCACCTGTTGCAAGCATCGGGTCTGTGACAACGATTAGACGCTGATCGATCGGATCCGGCAGTTTGCAGTAATATTCGTGCGGCTCATGTGTCTCAGGATCTCTGTAAAGTCCGATGTGTCCGATCTTTGCAGACGGAACAAGTGTAGTGATACCATTGACCATTCCAAGTCCGGCACGAAGTACCGGAACAACAGCCAGCTTCTTGCCTGCGATCATAGGTGACATGCAGGTTTCGATCGGTGTCTCTACCTCAACATCTTCCAGTGGAAGATCTCTCAGTGCCTCATATCCCATCAGTACTGCGATCTCCTCGATCAGTTTACGAAATTCATTTGTTCCTGTATTTTTGTTACGAAGCATAGAAATTTTATGCTGGATCAGCGGATGATCCATAATAAATACATTCTCCATTTCAACCTCCATAGATGATTCTGTATCGAATTTTCTACATTTTCTATGGTGATTATACCCTATTTCTCAGTTATTGACAACCACCGCAAACATGTTACACTTAACTTATATTTATCTTATGTTAGGAGCAATTTTATGACTGATTATGAGCAGATTTTTCTCTCTTCCGGGCAGGAGAAGCAGAAACTTACAATTGCCCTGAAACGCTTTATCGAAACAGAGGATCCTGACTGGAAAGCCCGCTATCAGAGTTATCTACGAACCCGTTTCCGTCCTGCCATGACTGAACTGATCCATGGCGGTGATCTGGCACGTATCCGCAATTTATGCGCTTTTGCCCCGCTGACTGCTCCCGCACTGGAACAGTTTATCCAGGAAGCTTCCATTTGCGGACAGACCGAGATCCTTGCTTTTCTTCTCCGGTTAAAAAAAGATTCCTTCGGATTTCATGACAGAGATTTTTCTCTCTGAAAATCTGACTTTTATTTTGAAGTTCATTTTATAGTATGAAAGGATTTTGTTTATGAAACCTTCCGGCGATTTTTCCCTTTATCAGAAGATCTGGGACTTCACGCGGGAACAGCTTTCCGTAAAATATCCCTTTTTTCGGAAACTTCTGTGGAATTTTTCTTTTAAAGAATCTGAAGATACCGAAACTGCTGGAACTGACGGCAGGAATATCTATTTCAACCCTGATTTTGTAATAAAAAGCTTCCAGGAATCATCCACGAAACTGGAGGAGCTTTTTCTGCACATGCTGTATCACTGCCTGTTCCTTCATCTCATCATGGATGTGCCACCGGATCGCAGACTCTGGGATCTCGCCTGTGATGCGGCTGTCCAGAGGATCCTTCAGAATGAAAAGAGGGAACGTGACCCGATGAAAATCTATCAGGAATTCCAGAACGCAGCCGTCTCAGATTCTTCCTCTCAACCAGATTCGTCAGAACCTTCTGCTGAAGCTGAACCCATCACTCCACTTGACGACCACAACTTCTGGAAATACACCGACCGCCAGAAATTCCTCGAGACGATCCGACAGACTCTCGGTGGTATGTCCGGTGCCGCCGGCATGGGGCTGTACGGCAACAGCGGACGCGGCAGTGCTCCCGGAAATCAGGTGGAAGAACTCTCTGTCGAGGAAAAAGGCAAATACGATTTTCACCATTTTCTCAGACGTTTTGCCGTCCACAGGGAAGAAATCCATACCGATGCCCAGAGTTTCGACTATATTCCCTATATATTCGGGCTTGATCATTATGGAAATATCCCTCTGATCGAATATCTCGAGTACCAGGAAGTCACCCGGCTTGAGGAGCTTGTCATCGCGATCGATACTTCCGGCTCCTGCTCAGCAGACACCGTCCGTCGATTTATGGAAGAAACTTATGGAATCCTCAGCGACCAGGAGAATTTTTTCCGCAAAATGAACCTCTATATTATCCAATGTGACTGCTTTATACAGGATGTGGCACATATTACCTGCGAAAAAGACTGGCAGGATTATCTACAGAACCTCCGTATCCACGGACGCAGCGGGACCGATTTCCGGCCCGTTTTTGAATACGTGGAAAAGCTCCGCGAAGAACGGAAACTCAAAAATCTCAAGGGACTTCTCTATTTCACAGACGGCGATGGGATCTATCCGGAAAAAGCCACCGACTACGAAACCGCTTTTGTTTTTTATAAAGAAAAATCCATGCACCAAAAAGTTCCTGCATGGGCTGTAAAGTTATATCTTGATGCAAAAAAATCCTGAACCTATGCATATCCAGAAAGGATCACGCTATGAATATTAAAGAAGCCAAAGAAGAAATTCTCCACACGATACAGATCTACACTCGTAAAGACGCGCACGGACAGTATCTCATGCCCTCTGTCCGCCAGCGTCCGGTTCTTCTGATCGGACCACCCGGGATCGGCAAGACTGCCATCATGGAACAGATTGCCCGGGAATGCAGAATCGGTCTTACCGCCTATACCATCACGCACCACACCCGCCAGAGTGCCGTAGGACTTCCCGTTATCGTGAAGAAAAATTATCAGGGTAAAGAATATTCCATCACGGAATATACGATGAGTGAGATCATCGCCTCTGTCTATGAAACGATTGAAAAAAGTGGCTGCCAGGAGGGGATTCTCTTCATTGATGAGATCAACTGCGTATCGGAAACTCTGGTCCCGACCATGCTTCAGTTTCTCCAGAACAAAACTTTCGGCACACATCCTGTCCCGGAAGGCTGGGTCATTGTTGCCGCCGGAAACCCTGTCGAATATAACAAATCTGCCCGCGAATTCGACATTGTCACGCTGGACCGTGTGAAACGGATCGATGTGGAACCCGATCTCGCCGTGTGGAAGGAATATGCCTGGGCAAAGGGCATCCATCCGGCGATCCTTTCTTATTTAAGTTTACATAATGATCGTTTCTATCATGTAGAAAACACTGCTTCCGGTGTCCGCTTCGTCACAGCACGAGGATGGGAAGATCTTTCTTCCATTCTGTATGGATATGAGGATCTTGATCTCACACCGGACGCAGACCTGGTCCTGCAGTATCTTCAGGAACCGGAAACTGCCAGGGATTTTGCCGGATATTATGATCTCTATGCAAAATACCGCCAGGACTACCGGATTCCGGAACTGCTCTCCGGTCGTATCTCTGAGGAAGAATTTCAGGACCGCTGTAATCTCGTACAGCAAGCTTCCACCGATGAAAAAATCTCTGTCGCGGGGCTTCTTCTCGATGGGTGGAACAGTTTTTTCCAGCAGTTCCAGAAAGAAGATCAGTTTACAACAGCACTCCACGACACGCTGAAGCAGATCCGTGCCGCCCTGCTGCGCGAAGAAACACTCGATGAAATCATTATACAGCGAAAACAGGCTCTGAAAGTTAAGCTGGAAAATCATCTTATTTCTTCTGCGGACTATGAGCAGAACGAACAAATCACAAAAATTCTGGAAAGCTGTCTTGTCGAAACACGTAAGAAACGGGTGAATGATCCGCAAAAAAACCTCGCCATTCTCAGGGATGCCCTGAGAGACGAGGTAGATAATCGCAAAGATCTTGCCGCACAAACTTCTCTCGCACTGGAAAATGGATATCGTTTTGCAAGTGAAGCCTTTGAAGATGGACCGGAACTTCTTTTCCTGACTTCAGATCTGAGCCACAATCCAAAGGCGGTACAGTTTATCAGCACTTTTGGATGCGAGCCTTATTTTCATTACAGTGAACAGTTGATGTTTCAGGAGAAACGGCAGTCATTACTCCGGGAAATTGAAAGGCACTCCTGATTCAGATCCAGTCTCTGCCGCTCAGGTTCCTACGGTATTTCGGTCCCATCAGACCGTTTTTGCGCTCCAGTGCCTCGCGGAATTCAGCCCCGTACATTACGAAGGACATCGTCATGCACACAGCACAAGCCCCGATCAGCACATTGGCTGTCGAATACGGAAGTCTGACTCCTGCTGTCAAAATCATCACAACTACATAAGTAACTGCTGTATTCAGCTTGCCATGCCACTGAGCTTCCCCGGTCGCGTCGGTCTCCATAATGACTTTCCAGCCTACGACCAGCATGTATGTTTCTTTTATCACAAACAGGATCATCACAAGTTTCACCAGCGGATAACGTGATATCAGACACGCCAGCATCACTGCCTGCATTGCCTTGTCTGCCAGTGGATCAAGCAGTCTTCCGATCCTGCTGATCTGATTAAAGGATCTCGCAATTCTTCCATCCAGGAAGTCGGTCGCTGCCGCTGCCAGGATGATCATGGTCAGAGCCGGTCTGTTTCCTCTCATACCATGTCTCTCGCAGATTCCAAGGAAAAGAATTGCAAGTCCGAGTCTGATAAGGCTCAGAAGATTCGGTACGGTAAGGATTTCTTTACGTGTAAAAACTTCTGCAAGCTTCTCCTGCCTTGCCGGAATCACACGGTAGAAAAGCTGGTAACACAGGATATTCAGAATCAGTGCTGTCATTACATCTGAAACACAGTGCTGCTTCAGGAACATGGTTGCCATGATGATAGACACTGTCAGAACTGTCTGTGCTGCTGTAAATACTTTATTTTTCCTGCATCTCTCATTCTGGAAAAGTGCTACACAGCTTGCCACAGAATTAAATACGTGGATACTTGGAAAAATATTCGTAGGCGTGTCGATCTTATACAAAAATCTGACCGCTGAAATAAAAATACCGCTCTCCCCGGTCAGATCCGGTCGAAGATTCTGTCCGTTCGGGTAAACATAGGAAACCAGAATGAACAAGGTCATTCCCACTGCCAGAGTGCCAATATACTGATAATATTCCTTCTTGCCCGGGCAGAACAGCACGAAATAAACCACTGTACCGATCAGAAAAAAGTACCACATCACATATGGAATAATAAAATACGGGCAGAACGGGATTTTGTCATCTGCCAGCGAATGGATGATATGTATTTTCACATCGCTTCGCTCTACGAGCATAAAGGATACCATATAAAAAATCCCATACAGCGGAATCATCCACAAATGTTTTGATTTCTTCAGATAATTCAAAATATCACCTTTCCGAATATGCTGGCTGCATGCCAGGGGCAATTTATTGTTTCAGTCATTACATTCTTGTTTCATTTATCTGTAGGTATAATATACCTATTTATAAGATTTAATCAATCCACAAAATGCCCAAAATATCCGATTTTACAGAAATTTCATAATCTCTTTTCATAAAGCTAAGATAAAAATAAGGAATTCTTTCGTTTTCGACACAGATACAAAAAGAGGAAGTGCTTTATGCTGCACTTCCTCTTCTCTTCTGTGTATCCTTACGCAAGACCTGCTGGAATTCTCTCAGCTTTTCTTTTGCCTCCGGGCTTAAGTTCTGCGGTACCTGGATCTGTACAGTTACGTACTGATTGCCGTGGACAGCAGAATCTTTCATAGAAACAATTCCTTTGCCTTTCAGACGGATCTTACGTCCGGACTGTGTACCCTCCGGGATCTTGCAGATCACATCGCCGTACAGGGTGGTGACTTTGGCTTCGCCGCCAAATACGGCTGTTGTAAATGGAATATTTGCTGTTGTGTAGATATCCATTCCTTTACGCTCAAAGCCAGGTTTCGATGCCACATTGACTTTGAGGAAAAGATCTCCTGCAGGACCGCCATTGAATCCCGGATTTCCTTTGCCTTTCAGACGGATGCTCTTGCCATCTTCGATGCCTGCCGGGACATGTACCTTAAGTGTCTGGGTAACGCCATTTCCAGATGGATCAGACAGCCTCATCACTCTGTCGCATCCAAAGGCTGCTTCTTCGAAGCTGACGCTTACTTCTGAGTGAAGATCACTGCCCTTTGCCTGCGTACTTCTTCCGCCGAAGCCGCCAAATCCGCTCTGGCTGTGGAAGCCCTGACCTCCGAAGCTGCCGCTCTGACCATGGAACATATTTCCAAAGATATCTCCAAAAATATCTCCCATATCGCCCATGTTACCGTTTTCGAAATGGTATTCATGGTAGCCGCTGCCGCCCTGGCCGAAGCCGCCAAATCCACTGCCAAAACCACCCTGACCATGGTATCCCTGGCCTCCGCCATAAGCACCTCCGGCACCTGCACCTTCTTCAAAGGCCGCGAAACCATACTGGTCGTACAGTTTCTTCTTCTCGTCATCACTTAAGATATTATATGCTTCTGTGATCTCTTTAAACTTCTGTTCCGCATTCTTATCCCCCGGATTCATGTCCGGATGATATTTCTTCGCAAGTTTCCTGTATGCTCTCTTGATCTCCTTCGCATCGGCATTTCTTCCGACCCCAAGGACATCATAATAATCTCTCTTAGCCATAATGCCACCTCCGGTTATATTCGTATAGAAAAGAAGATGCGGTCATAAACTCCCGCATCCCCTGCCCTTGTCTTTTGTTCTATTTGTAATATAACACTCGATTTTTGATATGTCAAGATGGTGCGGAAAGATTTTTGCTTCCTGTCCTTGCATACTTGCCAAACAACCTGGCTCTGATCGTGATCGTAGCCCCTGTTTTGTTCTTTCCCATCTTCATTCATTTATTTTTTTCTGCAAGCATACGGCGTAATTCCTGTAATTCTTTCTCCTGCTGTTCCAGTTGTTTGTCTTTTATTTCCAACTGCTTCTTCTGACTAACCAATTGCTCTTTCTGGCTAACCATGCATCCAGTTTATTTCTGATACCCTTATTTTCCATGGTTTTTCGGAATATGTCAAGCGGAATAAACTTTACCTGCCTGCTCTATAATATCTCATGGATGTGATTACAAATCCCATCGAATTTCGTGCAGGTTTTACTGTAATCACTTCTTTTCCTTCATATCTGCCAAACAAGCTGCCCCTGATCGTGATCGTAGCTCCTGTTTTTGTGCGGACTGCGTTGTAATATTTCATCACAGTTTCACTCTGCCACCACAATTCTTTGAGCAGATACTTTCCCTTTTTTACCGGGAGATTCACACTTTTTACTTTGATTCCGTAGGTATCCTGTATATGTTTGAGGACAACGCTTTTCGGAACCAGCATATCTACTCCCGTTTGATAACGTTTGTATTTTTTCCAGTTTGCATACAGGAAATCTCGACGGACAATTTTAGGAAGATTCTTCTTTAACTGCGTCTGCCCGGAAAAATTAATTCCGCCTGCATAAGACATATCCTGAAGATAAGTCCGTACATTTTTCTTTTTGAAAATGTTCATGTTGATGGAAGAACTTCTGGCTGCCGCTTCTACCGTCGAAACATTGTTTCCTGCTACTACAGCAAATCCCAGTACAAAAATCAACAAAAATGCTGCCATCCTTGATAAAATACTTCGTTTCATTCCTTTTTTCTCCTCTCGATTACTGCTTTTAATTCTAACATATCATAATTGCATATTTATTTTGCTACATATTTCTCTTTTGTCTCTAAACGGTCATAAGTATAGTAACCTTTTTAAAGTTCTATACCTATGTTTTTTGTACTTCTTCTTTTTCCTTTTTCATAATCGCGCCGCATCAATATCCGCTTGAACGAACTGTTTTCGCATTCTTCATATATCTGTTAATGGTCTTGTTATAAGTGGAATAGCTTACTTTCCTTCCATTGATTGCATATCCACTCTTGAATTTACCATTAAAACGTTCGGCCCTCACTACTCTCGTAGCTTTGGTGCCTTTGATCTTGTAGATGTAATACTCACTTCCACCTGTGTTCGCATTGCAGACCATTACAGTATGGCAACTTCTGGAATACTTAATCGACAGGTTGTATCCCTTTCCATATCCAATAGAACCTACCCTTACATTTTTTCTTGTTTTTGGATTGTAGGTACGAACTTCATTAATCCCGGCAGAGCTGTTATGCATAAGCAGTTCCGGAATTCCGTTTCCATCGACATCCACAATTTTGTAACTACCGCGCTTGCCTTTCATGTACTTCTTGTAGCTTGACACTGCCGCATTGTACTTCGATGACGCAGCCATAACCGGCAACGTCATTCCTATACACAAAATAGCCGTCAGTAAAATACAACATAACTGTTTTGCTTTCTTTTTCAGTACTGTCTGTTTTGTGTTTTTCATCTCTTGTCCTCCTTATCTTTAAGATGTTTTTAGTTTATCATGGTGTATTTGCAAATTTGTTTTTATTTCGGATAGCTTTTTTTATTTCTTCTCCGTAGCACCTTACTTATCTAATTTTAAGAAAATTCCAACTATATCACAAGATGGGGCATAGTTTGTGGCCAGATTTTTATAGTACTTTTTGCCAAATTTTGTTTGATTTTTCACTTTCGTTATAACGAATATGGTATACTAAGGATTAATAGTTGAACTTGCGAAAGGATTTTTACATATGTCTGTATTTTCTGATTTACTGAAAAATTATATCCATGAGAAAAAAATCAAAGTGATGGCTCTGGCTCAGTACTGTGATCTGGAGCGTTCTACAGTTTATAAATTTATTAATGGGAAACGTGAACCTATGTCTGCTGAATTAGTAGAGCAGATGGCTTATTTTATGAAGCTTACTCCTTCAGAGACTTACCAACTTAAGGAATCCTGGAAAATGGCCCGTATGGGAGATGATGCTTACTATATTTGTAAAAGCATCGAACACTTTTTGTCTGATTTTCCAAACAGATCCTCTCAGCCTTCTTATAATCTGGCAACTTCCGCACCTGATCTGAAGGAAGATTTTTCCCCCACCCAGAACTGTCTTCTGCTAAATTCCAGACAGGCAATAGATTCTTCTGTCCATCAGATTTTATTGTCGGAAGCCGCTAAGCCAAATGGAAAAATCGCTCTTTTCCTGCAGCCTGACTATCCATTTCTGCTGCATCTGCTGTCCACGATCCAGCCTGCCGGTTCGCTGCAGATCGACCATATTTTCATTCTGAACCGTACTGCTCAGTTTACAGACGCGCATGAACTTTATGAGCTTTATTATCTGCGAAATCTGTTTCCAGTCTATATGAATAAGCTGGATTATCGTATCCATTGTTTTTGTACAAATGAGATCTCGCATCTTCAGAATCTCTCTGCTCTGCCATATATGATCCTGACCTCGGAATTTGCTATCACGTGTTCTTCTGATTATCAGACAGGAATTTTGTATCAGGATCCGAATATCCTGCAGGCATTGTGGAATCTGTTTCATTCGCATCGAGATCTTTGTCAGCCTGCATTTCAGACTTTTCCTATTATTGCAGATGATCTGCCATCCCTTTTCCAATTTGTTGCCAGAACGCGAGCTTCTGCCGATCTGCTCATCAATATTCAGCCTGAAGCCTGTATTCTCCCGTTTTTACGCAGAGACTTGTTGGAAGATATTTTCAATTATGATATTCCTGGGGCAGATTCTGTTATATCTATGGCAGATACTTTGTTCAACAATAATATGCAGCTGATCAACGACGAAAAATTTATTATATATTTTACAGAGTATGGAATGACCCGTTTCCTGCAAGAAGGTTTATTTGAAGAAATTCCACAAACCTTTTATCATCCGTTAAATATAGCGCAGCGAATCCGGATTCTCCGTGAAATCGCACAATGCTGTCATAACGGTTCCTACCGCATTTTGAAGAAGCCTCTGAACCATTTGTCAGAAAACCTTCGTATGTGTCTTTGTGGTAACACATGCTCACTTACTTATCAGACAAATTCAGGTGATCATATGTGCTTCGCGATCACAGAGCCATTTATCCTGCAGATCTTTCAGGAATTCCTGACAAATATGGATCCGGATGTTTACTACAAGCCTGAGGAAGCCGAGCAGATCATTTATCGCATGATTGAGCAGCTGGAAGCAAAATAGTATAAAAATACGAGCCAGCCTTATTTTTTCTAAAGGCTGACTCATATTTTTCATGTTTTTTCGGAATATGGCAAGCGGAATGAAAACCTGCTTCTAAAGCCGTTACTATTCACTGGTATTTCAGGTAGAAAGACCTTCATGTAAATAAGTGTCCTCTGGAGCATCCTCCTGGAGATAATTTATTGACTTGCTTGTAGGCAAGTACAATTCTAACCATCCATTTTTTTCGAATTTATGTACTCTGTTGCTACTTTCTTTTAACGTAGTCATCCAAAACTCCTAACTTCTGTTGACTTCCTGATCACTTACTCATCTCCCAGTCATTTTCCTCTCCGATTTCTGTAGACCTTTAAATAACTTACTTCCTGTCAAG
>NZ_FR886710.1:25301-26680 GCF_000436615.1 Blautia sp. CAG:237 | reverse complement strand
TTTCTGCATATCCACTCCCGGGTAGACTTCGATCAATTTCAGGCCTTTGGGGGTGAGGCGGAAGACGCAGCGTTCTGTTACGTAGAGGACCTTCTGGCCGTTTTCGATCGCGCGTTTTGCGGAGAAGCTGATGCTTGAGACGTTCTCTACAAATTTAGGGATCTCGCCTTCTTTGTGGATGGTTACGACACCCTTTTCCTGGGTGACTTCCAGACCTTTGGCGTTGAAAGTCATGCAGAAAACTACGGTTGGGGTCTTGGCTGTGATATTGGCAAAGCCACCGATGCCTGCAAAGGCCCCTGTTCCTCTGTGGGCATTGATATTTCCGTAACGGTCTGCCTCCAAACCGCCCATAAAGCAGATATCCAGCCCACCGTTGTCGTACAGGTCAAACTGGTTTGCCATATCATAAACGGAAGCGGCACCAATCATTGCCCCAAATGCTTCGCCCGAAACAGGAAATCCCCCGATTCCTCCGGACTCCACCGTGAGCGTGATCATATCGAGCATCCCGCTCTTTCGCGCATATCTGGATACCATTTCCGGAATTCCGATTCCTATGTTTACAATATCATCCACTCGCAGCTCTTTAGCGGCTCTTTTTCCTATGATATTTGCCGGAACGTTGTTTTTACGCTGCTTCTGGGAGAGGTCATTGATCTTCTCATTCCAGGTATGCCATTCTTTGTACGGGATCTCAAAACTTCCGGTAAGTGCCGTGTATGCTTCATTTCGCTCCTCCGGCTCTGCCACAACGATCGCATCGACCAGACAGCCCGGAATGATGGCGTTACGCGGACGGGACGGCGTGTCTACGAGACGATCCACCTGTACGATGACCTTTCCACGGTTTGCTTTGACCGCCTGACAGATGGACAGTGCGTCGCCGGACATGAACATATCATCAAAGGTGATATTTCCTTTTCTGTCTGCAGCAGTTCCCTTGATCATGGCAATCGTGATCTTTGGAAGTTTATAATAAAGAAATTCATCCCCATCCACTTCCACATGCTTCACCAGTGAATCATCGATGGAAATTCTGTTGATCCCCGGTCCTTCTCTCCTCGGATCAACAAAAATATCCAGTCCGACTTTGGACAAAGCTCCCGGAAGACCGCCTGCCTGTGCACGGATTGCATGAGAAATACACCCAAGCGGCAGATTATACGCCTCAAATCTGTCCTCCAGCACCAGTTTTTTGGTGCTCATCATCGCGCCAAAATGACCGCAGATCAGCTTGTCCACCGCACCTTCCCGAATATATCCTTCCGCATTATGTTCGTCATCCCAGACACCAAATCCGGCACTGGATACGATCGTCAGATGCGTCGGCGACTGCATTTTCTGATATCTTCGGTATAATGCCTCGTGGAGTTCAG
>NZ_FR886710.1:10561-25268 GCF_000436615.1 Blautia sp. CAG:237 | reverse complement strand
AGTTCAGTCGGGTTTTCGATCCCTACAAATGAATTCACGCAGATACAGTCCCCGTCCCGGATCAGGCGGATGGCTTCATCTGCATTCATGATCTCATACATACTTATTTCCTCTCAAATACGGTCTCGCCGCCAAGGATCGTCATATCCACCTTCGTGGTCTTGATCTCATCCGGGTCGATCTCATAGAGGTCTTTCTCAAGCACAACAAAATCCGCGTTCTTTCCAGTCTCGATCGTACCGTTCTCATCCTCTGTGTACGACGCATAAGCAGCATATTTTGTAAAAAGTTTCACTGCCTCATCTACTGTCAGGCGTTCCGACGGGATCCAGCCCTCTTTCAGCTCGCCGTTTATATTCTTGCGGGTCACGGCAAAATAGATGTTTTCCATTGCATCGAAACTTACCACCGGTGCATCAGAGCCGCCGGATGCATGGATGCCGAGATCCAGCATGGTCTTCCATGCATAAATACCTTCCATACGATGTGTTCCGATCGCCGGTTCTACGGTATTCATATCAAGATCGACAAATACAGGCTGAATGTATGCCAGAATGTCGTTTTCTTTCATTGCTCGCAGGATCCGCGGGTTTGTGATCTGACAGTGGACGATTCCATGTCTGCCCTTGGCGTTATCCTTACGGTATGGAGATTTCGCGATCGCCTCGATCACCATATCCATCGCACGGTCGCCAATGCAGTGTACTGCCGCCTGCATCTGATGCTGGTCAAAAAATGCGAACAGCTCATCCAGTTCTTCCTGCGTGAAGATAATGTTCCCGCAGTTTCCAGGGCTGTCCTCATATGGCTCGTTCATCGCTGCAGTTCTCGCACCAAGAGAACCATCCTGAATGAGCTTCATCGGCCCGATCGTAAAATGATTGCCCCTCTGACCAGTACGATATCCCTCTTCCACAAATGCCTTGGCGTCATCAAAACGCTCAAACAGGCACTGCTCATAATGGCGGACATTCAGCTCGCCTCTCGCATCCAGTGCTTTGTAGGCATTCATGATACGCTTCCAGTTTTTGCCCGGAAGTGCTGCGAGGTCGTCAGACTGTACACCGGTAAAGCCGCATTCGTTCAGTTTTTTTGCGCTGTAGGTAATGTAGTTTTCTACTTCTTTCTGTGACGGGGTGTCAAGCAGAGAATAGTAAAACTGTACAGCATTTTCCTTGATCAGACCTGTTTCCAGATCAACATCCTTCTCGATCTCAGAGAACTGCGGAATCGTCTTAAGCAGTTCCAGACCACGGCTGTTGCAGACACCTACATGTCCACAGACTCTGACCATGATGATCGGAATTTCTGTGGACAGGGCATCCAGCTCATCCTTGTGCGGATATCTCGGCTCCGCAAAATGTTCTTCGTTCCATCCTCGGCAGTAAAGCCAGGTCAGCGGTTTGCCCGCATGCTCCTCGATACGCTTCTTCGCTGCGTCCAGCATTTCTTCCACGCTGGTGCAGTCAAACAGTTTGACGGAACGCTCTACAAATGCATAATGCAGCATGTGCAGATGCGTGTCCACAAATCCCGGAAGAAGCAGTCTGTCGCCAAGGTCAACTTTCTCTTCACAGGCGATCTTCTCTGCCTCTTCGTTGGTTCCTACAAAAACAATTTTGCCATTTTCCACGCCAACCGCTTCTGCTACGTGGCCGGCATCATCTAATGTACGGATTCGTCCGTTAAAAAAAATCTTATCCACTGCTTCTTCATCCTTTATGAATTATTTCTGGTAAATCATTTGTTTTCTTTTGCCTTTTTATCCTCGTAAAAAAGCGCAAGATCTTTGTCTACCTCTCCAATTCCCATGTAACGTGCCTTATAATCCTTAAGCAATTTGATAAAGGTTCCGCTTAAGAGAAACAGAGTCGCTACGTTTACGAATGTCGGGAATACGGTCGTGAAATCTGCGATCACCCAGAGCTGTGCCGGTGTTCCGTTTCCATAGAGAGTCAGTACAGTTACAAGCAGCCCCCATAACGGAGTTCCGAAAATAAATACTTTTTCTGCAACCTTGAGGACTTTCTGATTTCCCTTGAGCCAGTGTTTCAGGATGACACTATAGTATGTAAACCATCCTGTAGAAGTGGTCAGGCCAAACAGGAAGATGCTGAGTGCAATCAGTGCACGTGCCACAGAGCCCATGCCGGATTCAAATGCAGTCAGAGTAAGTTCGGAACCCTGAAGTCCTGAATTCCAGTAACCTGTCACGATAACAACAAGTCCTGTCATAGAGCAGACAACGATGGTATCTGCAAATACTTCAAATGCTCCCATCAGACCCTGTTTTACCGGGTGGTCTGTCTTCGCGGAAGCGTGGATCATCGGAGAAGTTCCCCATCCAGCCTCATTGCTGTATACAGAACGGGCAAAACCAAGACGCATACAGGTTGCAACACCAGCTCCCAAAAAGCCACCGACAGCAGCCTGTGTGGTAAATGCACCTTTGAAGATCATGCTGAATGCTGCCGGCAGCTGTTCAAAGTTTGTGAGCAGGATAAAAAGTGATCCCAGGATATAAAGCAGACACATGATTGGTGTCATATAAGAGGAGATCACGCCGACCTTCTTTACACCGCCAATGATGATCACATAGATTGCAAGTACGTACAACAGAGACGGTACGATGTATGGAAGTTTGAAGGTACTTCCAACTGCCTCAGATACCGTATAGTTCTGAAGAGTGATAAACCATGTCATAAAGATACATCCACCGAATAATACCGCAAAGATCTTCCAGAACGGAAGCTTCTTCTCATCGCCCAGACCTTTCTGCATATAGTAGGTCGGTCCACCGAGATATTCGCCGTTTGGCTGTTTTTCTCTGTAGTAGACAGCCAGAGTTACCTCTGTCATTTTGATGACCATGGCAAGGAGTGCAGCAACCCACAGCCAGAACAGTGCACCAGGACCTCCTGTTGCGATCGCGGTTGCAACACCGGACATATTGGATACACCAACGGTTCCTCCGATCGCGATGGAAATCGCCTGAAATGGCGTCAGACTCTTGCCGTCGTCTCCACCTTCCTCACGACGTTCTTTGCTGAACATATTTTTGATGATATGTCCAAAGTGACGGAACTGGAAAAATCCGGAGCGGATCGTCAGATAGATTCCTGTTACCAGAATTGTGATCAATAATGGCAGCCCCCATAACCAGTTTGTTAAGTTTTCGAATAATGCAAACATTCCCTCTCTCCTTTTCTTTTGTTTTGCATAAAAATGCATTGCCCCTCATTTTTATTCGTTTCAGTATAGCATATACTTTTCTTTATTTCTACGCTAAAGCGGCATTTTCCTAAAATATTTTTAGATATATGCAAAAAAACACAGAGCAGTCTGCGAAACTGCTCTGTACTTGATTATTATTGTAAAGCCACCGGGGACACTCAAAAAACCGGCAAACACCGTCCCCGTGGTCACTCCACTTCTTCCGGCTCCATGCTCACTACATGATCCCCGCCATTGACAGCATCAATGTCATATTTCTGTCTGTATTCATTGAAATAAGAATAATACTCCATTGTGTCAGTCGGATAGACCTTGGAATCGTGGATGTGAAGATCCGGGTCTTCTTCTCCGCTCTTCATCAGCGCCATCATTGCACTTGCGCTGTGGGCTGCAATACGTCCGAAACTGTTAAGGATGTCATTAAATACGGTTCCCTCTTCCAGGCCGCACTCGCCCTTGCTGAGTCGTGCTACATGATGTAATTTGAGTTCATCACAGAGATTGGTGATAACTGCTCCAAGCGGTGCTACTCTCTGCGCTGCCTCTCTGTCATCCTTCATAAATGCATTGCAGGTCACATTGATCTCCTCACGGACAGCTTCCATGACGATGTTCAGCTCATCCCAGGCTGACTGAGAAAAGTTTGTATGGTTGTCATGCATCTCATTTGCCATATGTGCGATATAAGATGCGTGATCCCCGATTCGTTCAAAGTCATTGATCGTATGCAGATACAGGGAAACCTGTCTTGTCTGTGCTGTATTCATCTCACGCTTGGTGAGCTGGATCAGGTAATCACCCAGACGGCTCTCGTATTTGTCGATCAGGTCTTCCTTACGCTGAACCTTGTCGTATTTATCCTGCTGATAATCATTCAGAAGGTTCATCGCACGGTTGACATTCTTGCGGAGTTTCTTGGACATTCCGTTCATTGCACGATGGCACTGACCGATTGCAAGTGCCGGATAGTTGATCAGACGTTCCTCAAGGAGGTCAAAGTCTGCTTCGTCTTCCAGTTCTTCTGCGCTGTCTTTTACGAGCATGCACACCAGTTTCTCTAGTTTCGGAATGAATGGGAACAGAACTACAACTGTTGCCACACGGAATACTGTATTCAGAGCTGCAATCGTTACCGGTGTCATGATCGTATCCATAAATCCAAAATGCACGATCGCATTCGCTGTATAAAAGATCACAGACCACAGGATAAGACCGAACAGGTCATTCATAAGATAGATGAGTGCTGTTCTCTTACCATTCTTGTTTGCACCGATCGCAGAGATCAGTACCGGACAGGCTGCGCCGACACCGATACCAAGTACGATCGGGAATGCACTTGCAAAGGTCAGGATACCTGTTACGGAAAGAGCCTGCAGCACACCGACTGTCGCAGATGCACTCTGAAGCACAGCGGTGAACAGGATACCTACTAGGATACCTGCCAGCGGGTTGGAAAACATTGTCAGCATGTCAATAAATACTTTGCTCTCTCGAAGAGGTGCAACTGCACCACTCATTGTCTGCATACCGGTCATAAGGATCGAGAAACCAAGCATGATGTTTCCGATGTTCTTATGTACAGAACGTTTGCAGAACATACGAAGGATAATACCGATGATCGCCACAACTGCTGAGATCGTTGCTGTAGAAAGGATGCTTGCGATACCGCCGGATCCCTGAATATAGGAAAGACAGAGAATCCATCCTGTGATACTGGTACCGATGTTGGCACCCATGATGATACCGATTGCCTGTTTCAGTTTCATCATACCGGAGTTTACAAAACCGATGACCATGACTGTCGTTGCCGATGAAGACTGGATGACGCTGGTAACAGCAGTTCCCAGGGCAACACCCTTGAGCGGGGTATTGGTCATGCGGTACAGAAATGCCTCCAGCTTATTGCCAGCCACCAGTTTCAGGCCATCGCCCATCAGAGACATTCCAAACAAAAATAGTGCTACTCCTGAGAGTAAAGATAAGACCATTGAAAATATTGCCATAATTTTCTCCTCTGTTGTCTTTTCGTCCTGCGTCCGTGCAGAACGGACACCTTCTGTTTTTTTACCTTTTCTTAACTTTCTTTTTATTCATTTTTTACATTGCCTTTTTTATTATGCCATACTCATGGCTCGATTACAACATTGGATTAAATTTTATACCAAAAAAAATCCTCCCGGATCTGATCCCGGAAGGACTCTTTTTGTCAAAATCAATAAAAATCACAGCCATTTCGACCATTTTCTTTTACACGGTACAGGACCTTGTCTGCATCCTTAAAAATGCTCTCTCCTGGATTTTCTCTGTCTGCAAAGGCAACACCGACACTCAGGGAAACTGCCGGGGGTACCATCCTCTGTATTCTGATTTTTTTCGTATCTTTCATACGAGCATTTCGATTCCTTTTATTGGATTTTCCTCATTCATTATACGACAGCAGATACCTCGCATCAAATAAATAGTTGTTAAGTTTTCCTCTTAACATTTTGTTGTTCAAAACAATTGACAAAAATTTATCCAGATTCTATACTGTAAAAAAATTTAAAGCAGTATGTTCCATATAATAAGGAGGAAACTCTATGAACCTGCAGTTATTTGCAACCCTGAAAAATTATAATTTCAAAAATCTTCCCAGGGATATTTTTTCCGGCATTATCATTGCCGCCGTGTCGATTCCTATTTCCATGGGATATGCACAGATTTCCGGAATTCCTGCCATATACGGGCTCTATGGTTCGGTCTTTCCTATTCTGTTCTTTGCGCTTTTTTCTACCTCGAAGCAGTTTATCTTTGGCGTGGATGCCGCACCTGCTGCGATCGTAGGAAGTGCACTCTCCACCCTTGGGATCGCTGTGGAATCCCCGGATGCCATGAAATATGTTCCGATGATCGCGCTTTTTGCCGGTCTGTGGCTTCTTTTGTTTTATTTTCTGCATGCTGACCGTATTGTGGATTTTATTTCCACACCAGTCATGGGCGGGTTCATCAGTGGTATCTCGCTTACGATCATTTTTATGCAGATTCCCAAACTTATGGGAAGTTCTGCCGGTTCCGGCGAGATCCTGGAACTGCTTATACATATTTTTCACGCTGTCAGAACTATAAGCTGGCTCTCTCTTGGCATGGGGATCGGCGCGCTGCTTCTGATCCGTATTTTTAAGAAGATTTTCCCGAAGTTTCCTATGGCGATCGTGATCATGATCCTTGGAGTCCTCGCTACACGCCTTTTCCATGTTGACGAACACGGTGTCGTTCTTCTCCAGGCAGTTGAACCAGGCCTTCCATCCCTGGTCCTTCCGCAGTTTGGAGGGATCCAGCTCACACACGTTGTCGGAAGAGGTCTGATGGTCGCTGTCGTTATCATGGCAGAAACTCTCCTTGCCGAAAATAACTTTGCTTTCAAAAATGGTTACAAATTAAACGACCGCCAGGAAATCCTTGCCTGTGCTGCCGGAAACATCGCGGCCTCCGCTGTTGGCTGCTGCCCGGTAAACGGAAGTATTTCCCGTACTTCCATGAACGAACAGTACGGAGGAACCTCGCAGGCCGTTTCCCTGACCGCCGGTCTTGTCATGGCAGTCCTCCTTGCCGGTTTTACAGGTTTCATCGGCTATCTGCCGGTCCCTGTCCTGACCGCGATCGTGATCTCTGCCCTGATGGATGTCGTGGAAACGCATCTGGCGGTCCGTCTGTTCAAAGTCAGCCGCAATGAATTTTATATCTTCATGGCAGCCTGCCTGGGCGTTTTATTCCTCGGCACGATCTACGGCGTGATAATTGGAATCCTTCTTTCCTTTGTTTCCGTGATCCTCAAAGCAACCAACCCGCCGCGCTCTTTCCGAGGCATGATCCCCGGCAAAGAAGCCTACTATGACCTTCAGAGGAACCGCCACGCCTACCCGATCCGGCATGTCGTGATCTACCGTTTCAGCGAAAATCTTTTCTTTGCCAACGTAAAGATCTTTCAGGAAGACCTTGAAAACAGCATAAAAGAAGACACGAAAGTTATGATCGTGGATGCATCTTCCATCAACTCCATCGATATCACAGCCGCTGACCGTCTGGAAGCCATTGCCTCAAGCATGAAGAAAAAAGGGATCCAGTTCTACATCACGGAACATTCTTCCAATCTGAATGAGCAGATGCGCTCTCTCGGAATTGGTCATCTTATCAAGGAAGGCTGTGTCCGCAGGACTATCCTGGCCGCACTTAACGATGCCGATGTCCAGAAACCCTATGATCTGGAAATTCCGGAGGCGGAGAAAAAACTGGCTCAGATCCGCAGCCAGTCCCATCTTCCTGCCGAAGAAGAGAATACACTGGAAGAATTTGCCTGGGCATTTGGCAGCAATACTGTACGGGAACTGGAAGAAGCTACTCACCAGATCATCCAGCATCTCCATCAGATGCCTGACGTTGAGAAGTTATCCGACGAAGGTCTCCGGGAGCATTTCGAAAACTGGCATGCCTTTGGTGCTCTGGACGAAGATGAGATCCTGCACCGAATTGAGCTGCATATCGATGAACTTCCAGAAGAACTGCACAAAGAACATGGACATATCCTGGAACTGATTGAGAAACGCCGAAGCCGTATCCGTGAGAAGATTCTGGAAGAACATCCGGAACTTGCTTCCAAGCTGGAACAGAACCGTAAACGTCTGGAAGAACGCCTGGAACAGCAGAATCCGGAGGCCATGAAAAAATGGCGAGACTGGAAAAAGAAAGATTAACTGTAACACAAAGAGGACTCTGCACAAAGCAAAGTCCTCTTTTCTTTTGGGAAATATTTTTATCTGATATAAATTCCGTCTGCTCCAAGGTATGCTCCCTCCGGGCATTCTGTCAGGTTCTGTTCTCCCGCAAGCTCTGCAACACGGGAATAGTCTTCTTCCATCAGTGCCTGCAGAAGTTTACGTGAGATCCCGACACGCACCTTACGTTCCTCCGGTTCTTCATACTTCTCTGAGAAATATGGGATCGTCACCGCAATCTCCGCATTGGAATCATGAAATCTCAGTCCACTCTCTTTATCAAGGAACAACTCACAGATTGGTTTATAGTAAGATCTGTAGAATTCTTCCGGTGTAAATACAATCTTTTCGCCCTCGGTATCACCTTCCGGTTCTCTTAAGATCCCACATAAATATCCATGATCATAATATGTCATGCAGACAACTCCCGGATCTGGTCCGGCTCCATTTACCGTGCCGATCGCTTCCAGCTGCTGTGCACCCTTCTTGAGTGCCTGTTCCCTGCGGTTACTGCCGCCCTTGGCTTCCCACACGCTCCAGGTCTGTGCGCCAGGACGATAACCGATCATCTCCGGTCTCCACTCGCTTGCAAAGAAATCAATAAACTCTTTCTCATCCGGCTTACGGATCAGGTTCAGCTGTGTAAGATAATCTGTTCCATACAGCCGGCTGCTGATCATCTTTGTAAAAAACATGCCCATATAATAGGAAATAACACTCTTCTCCGAAGAATCCAGGTAAGCGATCTTCCTGGCCTTCTTGAGCCTGTCTCCCTCTGTATCCAGTGCAGTCTCCACAAGAAACAGCTTATAAAGGACTTCCAGTCTGCGTTTCTCAGGATATGCCGCAGTCAGTCTCTGGATCGGCATTCCACAGGTGATGATCGCATGAAGGAGTTCTTTGTTTGAAAACTCCAGTTCAACGGTTTTGTTTGTCAGTACACTGTCACTGCTGTTATCCTCGGTCTCCAGTGACATGGTATATGTTTTGTCCTCTGTCAAGATCATTTGTATTTTCCTCGCTCTTTCCGAACCTATCATTTCCTGCCATTTCGACAGTTAGTCTGCATATATTATAGCATCGGTTTTCTCATTCATGCAACGATATTTGTCGAAAAAAATGACCGGCTCCCTGCAGAGCCGATCACTTCGGATGTTTATTTACTTCATGTATGTCTTAAGCCAGGTATATACTTTCTGCTGACGGGTCTTATATGTTCCTACCTGACCTCCTGTATCTGTACTCATAGCCTTGTAGATATTGTCAAGGGTATACTCACCCCGGGTTTTACCAAGAATTCTGGTTACTGCTCCATAACCGCCCTGATGCCGGATATTAATGCATTCACCCACTGCCTTTGCATCTTTAACCCCAAGATTTCGTACCTCTGCTTCATACTCCTCAATCTGCTTATACATCAGATAATCCTGACATTTAATTCCTGCCGGTGAACTGATCAGATTTATTATTATCTGTATTTTGTTTTTATCTTTTTTGTCTTTTTTCTCAAGTCTATACTTTGACCAGTCTGCATTTACAACATCATTCCATACTTCATTCTTGGAATCGTATTTCTTGTATGTCTTCGGGCTCGTTGTATGAATCAGTTTCAGAAGTCTCTGTGCCTCAGTTGCATACCACTGACCAGCTCCTATCGTAATCGCATATTCTGTCTTACTGTTTGTAAATGCCTCTGTAAAATCACTGTAATCCTGATTTCCATACACCTGTCCGCCAGTCTCTACAGCATAGAGGATTTTCTTCATGACTTCCTTCTGGCTGCTGCTGAACTTTGAATTAGAAGAAGAGCTTTTTGGAGTTGTCACTGTATTGCTCTGCTTTAAAGTACCAAGATATTTTACATTTCCGGCTTTTTTGTAAGGTCTTACCGTATATACGTACTTTGTACCTGCGGATACTTTCTTATCTGTGTAAAATGTTTTTGAAGAACCGACATCTGCTGCCAGACTCCAGTTTCCGTTGTTTGCCTTCCGGTAAATACGATATCCGTCTGCTCTGCTTACAGCCTTCCACGCAATATTGATCTGGCTGCTGGATGCCGCTTTAATTGTTGATGATGTTCCATCTGGTCTGGTTGCTCCGAGAACGGCAGTATATTTACTGAAAACGTATTTTCCATTTTCTCTGCGGTATGCTCTTACTGCATACTGATAGGTTTTTGCCACCGGAAGACTTCTGTCCAGGTAAGATGTTGTACTTCCTGATGTTACCTTACGGTAAATCTTAAAAGGTTTTCTCAGAGACTCTCTTCGATATATAGTGTAGCCACTGGCACCTGAAATCCTGTTCCACTGAATTTTCAGTGCACGTGTCCCTGAAGCAGTTATAGATGTCTTAACTGTCTGATTCGTAATGCTGGATGCCGCATTTACAGATACTCCGCTTCCCAATAGCAGTGTCAGCATAAAAAGCACTGAAAGTCCATACATCTTGCATCGTTTATGTAACCTTGCTCTTTTCATATTCTGTTCCTTTCCAATACCCCACTGGTTTTTGTTCTGTCTGTCAACTTCTCCACGGAATATTGTAATAAATTTCTATAAAAAAAGCAAGTATATTTTACATTTCTTTTAAATTTGTTACATTTATCTTACATCGCCTACAAAAAACAATGCCATTGTTCCAGGACCGGAATGCGCCCCGATTACTGCTCCGACATCATTAATCAGTTCTGTTGTGATCTGATATTTTTGTTTGATTTTACGGGCAAGAAATTCTGCTTCTTCACGGCAGTCCCCATGACTGATAAAAATCATATTACATGATTTTGCATAACTTCCAATCTTACGATCCATCAGATCTGCGAGTTCGAGAAGAGATTTTTTCCTTCCCCGTACTTTTCCTATCGGAATCAGCTTTCCTGCATCATCCACATGGAGAATTGGCTTGATATTCAACATTCCTCCCAGAAACGCAGTAGTTCTGGATACCCGGCCGCCACGATAAAGATGATCCAGATCATCTACCGTAAAAAGATGCACAATATTTCTTTTGTGTGTCTCAACCCAATTCGCAACATCCTCTATACTGCCGCCCTTCTCTTTGCGCTCCTGTGCAAGATAAACCAAAAGTCCCTGTCCAAGAGATGCCGATAATGAATCCAGCACCAGAACACGCCGTCCGGGATATTCCTGCATCAGTTCTTCTGCCGCGATCCGGCAGCTGTTGAACGTACCGCTAAGACCCGAAGAAAACGCAATGTGCAGAATATCTCTCCCGTCTTTAAGATACGGCTCAAAAAGTGCTCTGGCACTCTCTGGATTGACCTGTGATGTTGTCGGCATACTTCCTGCACGCATTTTATTATAAAATTCTTCCACCGGAAGGAAATTTCCCTCTGTGTATTCCTTTCCCTCCAGGGTATAGCTTAAGTATGTGCAGCCCACCTCATGATTCTTATAAAAATCCTCTGGAAGGTCGGCATTATTGTCTGTTGTGATCATATAATCGTTCATAGCTGGTCCTTTCCGGCTTCTCACCATGTTTCAGACTCTGGTTACATTGTTATTTTATCATACCCGGCATCATTGCACCACTTAATTTTTGTCATTCAGGACCTTCAGTGCCTCCTGAAGCTGGTTGTCCTCATCATGGCTGATCTCTGTTTCGTTTACGAGAGATGCATCCAGTTCCACTTCCACATCCGGCTCAATTCCTGTCTTGTTGATTGAATTTCCATTCGGCGTATAATAATTTGCCACGGTCAGCTTTACTGCACTTCCGTCACTTAACTGACGGATCGACTGCACCACGCCCTTGCCGTAAGTCGTCGTTCCTACGATCGTTCCGATTCCATAATCCTTGACTGCTCCTGCAAAGATTTCAGACGCACTGGCACTGTTTCCGTTGACAAGGACCGCAAGTGACATGTCCAGAGGATTTTTGCCATCGCAGGTTTCCTCGCTCCGGTTTCCGTTTTTGTCTTCTGTATAGACAATCAGACCTTCCGGAAGGATATCTCTCAGAATGTCGCAGACAATATTCAGAAGGCCTCCCGGGTTGTCTCGAAGATCAACGATCAGTCTGGTCATTCCCTGATCTTTAAGGTCTGCAAACGTTTCCTCATACTGCTGCGCCGTCACGCCCTTAAATTCTGTGATCTGAATATATCCGGTATTTTCGTCCAGCATCTCTCCGAAAACAGATGGAAGTTCCACGTCGCTTACTTTGACAGTGATCTCCTGTGTATCCTCTCCCTGCCTCTGTACAGTGAGGACAACGTCTTCGTCCTGCTTTTTCTTTATCATAGAAACAACATCACTTAATTCTGCATCTGTGATATCCTCTCCGTCAATTGCGGTGATCACATCACCAGCTTTGATTCCCGCTTCTTCTGCAGTACTTCCCTTATAACACTCCACGATCTGCACTCCACCGGCCGCATTTTGCTGCATGGATACTCCGATTCCAACGTAGGATCCTTCTGTTGTTGCATTTTCCTGATCGTATTGTTCTTTCGTATAATACCTGGAATACACATCATCCAGCCCGTAGATCAGTCCGGCATACACCCCTTCCTTCAGATCATCTGTACTGATATCTCCCAGATATTCCTCGTCGATCATATTTTCCAGATATTTTACTTTCTGTGTAAAAGATACATCTGAAAGGATCTCTCCCGAACGGTAAAACTGTACTGCCCTGATACCGCCTCCTGCAAGTATTGTCAGAACAACTCCCGTTGCCACGCCCTTCATGTATGTCCCGTGTTTCATCTTATTATTCACCTTTCCCCGAAATCAGAGAACGCACCGCTGGCGCTCCTCAACATGCAATGTAACAAGATATGCGGCCTATGAGTTCTGTCCTCAGCTTAAGAGGCTCAGCTTCATACGCCGCATATCAGATATTCAGATATTTATATTTATACTCTTAAATGCTTTCTTGAAGTCAGGAAACTTCCGATCAGGCCGATTCCGATTCCAAGTGCCAGTCCCATAGGAAGCAGTGTCTGGTAAATTTTCCATACCGGAATAAAGTCTACCACTCCTGTGAGGACATTGAAACGTGTCAGAATGTATTCTACTGTTGTGTTGTAAATGAAATATAAGGCGGTAAGCGGAATTGCCGCGCCGATCACTCCAAGTACCATACCTTCCAGCAGGAACGGTGCCCGTACAAAACCGTCTGTCGCACCGATGTACTTCATGATCCCGATCTCTTCCTTACGGACTGCAATACCAACAGAAACCGTGTTGCTGATCAGGAAGATAGAAATGACCAGAAGGATCGCAATGATGATCATAGATGCGTAAGATACCAGCTTGTTAAAGTTTCCAAGTGTGTTGGCTGCTTTTTCTGACTGCTCTACATCACGCACATGATCCAGTCCCTGTATGTAGGCAACCAGTTCTGTCTGCTTCTCGATCTGATTGAGGTAGACCTGATAGTTGGACGAGTTTACCAGCGGGTTGTCATCCTTAAATCCATTTGCCGCATCAGAACCCTGGAAATACTGATCTTTAAATTTCTGCCATGCCTCGTCTGCGGATTCAAATTCAATTCTCTCCACTTCCGGACGCGCCTGGATCAGATTGCCTACTTCCTGCATCTGCTCCTCTGTGGTTCCTTCATCAAAGAATACGGTGACCGGAACTTCCTGTTCCACCTTATGTGCAATATTATTGACGTTTGTCACCATTGAATAAAAAACTCCTACCAGGAAGATGCAGGCTGCCATGGTCAGGATGGATGCCAGTGAAAACATCCAGTTTCTCTTTATGTTTATAATACCCTGTTTCAGAGTATACCAGATTGTACTAGGCCTCATGATATCCTCCTTCTTTTTCGTCACTGACGATCACACCATCATGCATCGTAAGTACTCGTTTCTTCATCGCATTTACGATTTCTTTGTTATGTGTTACCACCAGTACCGTCGTGCCTTTCTCGTTGATCTGCTCCAGAAGTTTCATGATCTCCTCAGAAGTCTTAGGGTCGAGGTTTCCTGTCGGCTCGTCTGCGAGAAGGATGTCCGGGCGGTTTACGAGTGCTCTCGCGAGGGCAACTCTCTGCTGCTCACCACCGGACAGCTCATCCGGAAAAGATTTGTATTTCTCGGCAAGTCCGACTTCCTGCAGTACTTCCGGCACACGCTTGCGGATCACCTTGGTCGATCTTCCAATAACGCGCTGTGCAAAAGCTACGTTCTCATATACGTTGCGGTCCTTGAGAAGTCTGAAATCCTGGAACACAACGCCCAGTTTACGACGATATTTCGCTACACGGCGGTGTTTCATCTTCTCGAGACGCTCACCACTTACGATCAGCTGACCGCTGGTGCAGTCCAGTTCTTTCATAAGAAGCTTGATCAGGGTAGACTTACCGGATCCACTGCTTCCTACAACAAACACGAACTCACCTTTATCAACATGCAGATTCACATGGTTAACGGCCGGAAGCCCTTTGCCATATGATTTGCTCACATCTATCAGATCAATCATCCGTTCCTCCTTCTTGCGCAAAAAATGCTGCCAGAATCTCCGGCAGCATTTCACGCATTTTGCTGCATAAATAGTTTAATGTTTTTGTAACATTGTTGTAACATATCTTTTGGCAGAATGCAAGTATTTTTGTTGAATTCATAAAATTTTCACGATTTTAGTACTCAAGTGTCTCCATATACTTCATGTATCTTACAACCATCAGTGCGATCTTAAATGTGATTGCATCCTCAAACACACGAAGATCAAGGCCTGTGC
>NZ_FR886710.1:0-10527 GCF_000436615.1 Blautia sp. CAG:237 | reverse complement strand
GCCTGTGCTCTTCTGGAGTTTGTCCAGGCGGTATACCAGAGTGTTTCTGTGGATGTAAAGCTGTCTGGATGTCTCGGAAACATTGAGGCTGTTCTCGAAGAACTTGTCAATGGTGACCAGAGTTTCCTCATCGAAGTCATCTGGTGATTTGTTCTCAAAGATTTCCTTGATGAACATCTTACACAGCGGAATTGGAAGCTGGTAGATCAGACGGCCGATTCCAAGAGAGCTGTATGCGATGACATCCTTCTCTCCAAAGAAGATCTTACCTACATCAAGTGCCATTCTTGCTTCCTTATAGGAACGGGAAACTTCCTTCAGTTCATTTACGATCGTTCCATATGCGATATGTGTTTCTTCGTTCTGGTTCAGTCCGAGAGTATCAAGGATCGCATGAGACAGTTTGTCCAGGTCTGCATATCCCTCTCCCTCCTCAAGTTCCTTGACGATAATGATGCTCTTCTCATCAACAGCAGTAATAAAGTCCTTGCTCTTGCCGCCGAAGAAACTCTTCACGCTCTCCATGGAACTGTGATCCTTCTCCTGCTGAAGTTCCAGAATCATGACTGCACGGCGTACATCTGCATCGATGTGCAGTTTCTTGGCGCGGTTGTAAATATCTACGAGGAGCAGGTTATCAAGAAGAAGGTTCTTGATAAAGCTGTCCTTGTCAAATCTTTCCTTATATGCAACGATCAGATTCTGGATCTGGAACGCTGCCAGTTTACCGATCATATAGGTGTCCTCATCGTCTCCATGAGCGACCAGAATATATTCCAACTGATAGTCGTCACAGACCTTGAAATACTGGAATCCCTTGACGAGCTGACTGTCAGCCTGGGATTCTACAAATGCCTGGATGTCTCCCTGCTGTATTGAAAAATCTGAAAATGTCGTTGCGAGCACCTTTCCCTCGGTGTCAATAATGCAGAATTCTGTCCTGGAGATTTCCTTTAATCCTTCCAGTGTATTCTGAAGTACCTGATTTGATATCATCTGCCTACATCCCTTCTCGCTTATTGTGCGTTTTCTCTTGCTATCCCCATATCAACCTGAATATTTACTATATTTTAATACAAAATCACCAAAAATAAAAGAGGAAAACACAACTTTTTTACAACTTTTTGTTTATTTTTGCTATTTTTCGAGGAATCCTTCGCCATGGACCTCTCTCGCATCCCCAACGATCACGAACGCATTCGGGTCGATCTCATCGATCATTTCCTTGAGATGTACCAGTTCTTTCTTTCCGACTACGCAGAAAAGCATCAGTTTATCCTGTCCGGAATACATTCCCTTCGCAGAGATTCCGGTAATTCCGCGGTCAAGATCCTCCATTACCATGCGTGAAACTTCATCCGGCTTCTCTGTGATGATGTAGACAGATTTGGAGAATTTAAGACCTTCGATGATGCCGTCGGATACTTTTGTGACGAGATATACTGCAATGATCGCATAAAGTGCACGCTCTACCCCAAATACATACATGCCGACCAATACAACTGCTCCGTCAACAAACTGCATGATCTGCGCGATCGAATAATGCCTCATAAAGTTCTGGATGATTGCTGCAAGAAGATCGGTCCCGCCTGTCGTTCCTCCCCCAAGGAACACAAGACCGATCCCTACACCCTGCAAAAGACCTCCATATAATGCCACGAGAAGAAAATCTACGGACAGTTTCCATGCCGGAAGGACTGCCAGCCAGACAGTCAGAGAGAGATCTCCCAGAAGTGCTTTTTTTACAAAGGCAACTCCTTTTATTTTGGCTGCGAGAAGAAACACCGGAATGTTTAATACAAGGTTTGTTACCCAGAGAGGAATTCCATTTCCGTATAAACTCTTCGTTCCTGCTTTGACCAGGATTGCAATGCCTGAAAAGCCTCCCGTTACCAATCCTGCCGCATCAAAACAGGAAGTGATCGCGGTTGCCATCAGTGCGGTTCCAACGATGATCAGCAGATATTCCATATACCATGGTTTTTTGCCCGTAATTTTCATAAGTTCTCCTTTCTACTCTCCTATCGCTGTACTGTAATAAAGTATCCCTTAACCCAAAAGAACGGGATACAGCGATTTGGCTGTTTCCCGTTCTTAGTGTGCCCTACTTGGAAGGCTTGTTTGCAAATTTTATGAAATGATAGCTCTCAACGATCTGGAAATATTTGACGATCCTCGGATAAAGCGGCTCTGCTGCCTCCCCGAACTCGTCCTTGACCAGTGCTGCGATATCAGCAACGGTACGTTCTCCATCGATCAGAGGCCAGATAAATGTCCCCTGCTGATCCAGATGTACCTTGGTGAACTGCGGTTTGTTGAATACCTTCTGGGCAATCTTGTTGAACAACCCTGTATTCTCGACTTTGAGCACGATACGGTCCCTGCGGTCTGTAAACCACTGAAGTTCCTCTGCGCGCACCGGGATCAGATCCAGATAGTTGATATCCAAAACTTCTTTTTTGCTTTTTTTATTCTGTTTTTTCATCAGGCTTTTTTCTTTTTCCATAAGGAGAATTTAAGCAGTGTAAGGATCATGATAACCATGAGGATAACACCACCGATGTTACCAAAGTTAGCAACACCAGAGATATCCAGGCTGACACCTGCAACTGCAAGGATCGCAAGTGCGATACCAACAAGACCCTCACCGGCGATCATACCAGCACAGTACAGAGTACCGTCTGTAACCTGATCGTTCTTTGTGTTCTCATCAACGTTCTTTCTGCCATCCATCAGCATACGAACAACACCACCGATCATGATGGTTGCGTTCAGGTAGATTGGAAGGTAGAGACCGATTGCGAATGGCATTACCGGGATTCTCAGGATTTCCATACCGATTGCAAGGAATACTCCGATGAATACGAGTGTCCAAGGAAGGTTTCCTCCCATGATACCCTCAACGATCATCTTCATAAGTCCTGCCTGAGGAGCCGGAACTTCTGCTCCGCCGTATCCCCATGCTGCATCCAGAAGGTAAAGAACACCACCGATTGCAAGACCGGAAGCAACAACACCGATCAGCTCACCGATCTGCTGTGTCTTAGGAGTTGCTCCAAGAAGGAATCCTGTCTTAAGGTCCTGAGAAGTATCACCAGCGATAGCTGCGATGATACAGATAACAGAACCGATAGCGATAGCTGCTTTCATACCATCGATTCCAGTCTGTCCGCTTCCTTTGATCACCATTGTGGAAATCAGAAGTGTAGCGATCGCCATACCGGAAACCGGGTTGTTGGAGCTACCGATCATACCTACCATACGGGAAGATACAGTTGCAAAGAAGAATCCGAAGATTACGATAAGGAGTGCACCAAGCGGGTTAACCGGGATAGCCGGTACAGCCCAGATGATAGCTACCATTGCAAGGATTCCGATCAGGATAAAGTTCATCGGAAGATCCTGGTCAGTTCTTGCTGTTCCCTTAACAGATCCGCCCTTCATGCTCTTCATGGAATCACGGAATGTGCTGATGATCAGCGGCAGGGATTTGATCAGGGAAATGATACCACCAGTAGCGATAGCACCAGCTCCGATGTATTTAACGTATGTGCTCCAGATTGCAGCTGCTCCGCCGTTTGCATACAGGTCAGCGATTGTAGTTCCCTGTGCTGCCGGATACAGCCATGTGTCTGGTCCGAACAGACAGATCATCGGGATGATGACCATCCATCCTACAAGTGAACCTACGAACATGAAGGATGCGATACGCGGTCCTACGATATAACCAACACCAAGAAGTGCCGGATATACTTCCATACCGATCTCACCCTTGAGGGATGTAAATGCTGCAGAAACGTCTGCCGGGATCACCTTCAGACCGTCTACTACAAATTTGAATACTGCTGCAAGTCCCATTCCTGAGAATACAGTAGATGCATTAGCTCCACCCTCTTCACCGGCAAGAAGTACGTCTGCGCAGGCAGTTCCTTCCGGATAGAGAAGTGTTGCGTGCTCTTTTACGATAAGAGCGTTACGAAGCGGTACCATGAAAAGTACACCAAGGATACCACCGCAAAGTGCGATCAGAGTGATCTCAACCAGGCTCGGTTTGTCACAGAGACCTTCTTCTGCCCATAAAAAAAGAGCAGGCATTGTGAAGATAGCACCTGCTGCAAGTGATTCACCGGCGGAACCGATGGTCTGTACCAGGTTACTCTCCAGAATGGAGTTTTTCTTCATGATGACACGGATAACACCCATAGAAATAACTGCTGCCGGAATAGATGCAGAAACAGTCATACCGACACGAAGTCCGAGGTACGCGTTAGCAGCACCAAATACGATAGCAAGGATGACACCCATGATCACTGATGTTACCGTCATCTCTGCTGTGACTTTCTCAGCAGGAATATACGGCTTGAACTCTTTGTTCTCGTTCATTGATTTCCTCTCCCTTGTTTTTATTGGTATATGAACCTCAGACTATTATAACCGACTTTGGTTGTATTAGCAAGGGCGATTTTATGAAATTTTTATATTTTCGTTCGTCTTATTTAACTCTTTTTGGAAATTTTGCACATTTCTGTCTATTATCCATCAGTTTCCAGCTGTTTTGTCAGATACCTTCCGACAATCTTCGAGAAATTTTTGATATTACGGATATAGGCAAAATCCTTGCCGAAGATCTTTTTTTCCGTGGCAAGGTCCTTCTCCTCTCCTGCAAAAACACCCAGGACGCTGACATCCAGATTCCTCAGACGGCGGATCTCCGTTGCGGTATCCGCGATCGCTTCTTTTCCCTGATATGGTTTCGGATTTCTCGCATTCGGACGGTTCACCAGCACATCGTAAGGCTTGCCGTCGCTCAAAACGATCAGGATCTTTTTTTCCTCTTCTCTTGCGAGAAGTCCGTATCCGGCGGTCTTGATCGCCAGTCCGTCCCTGTTGTTGGAAGATGTTACATAATTAAAAATATTCTCATTCGCTGACCGCGGGTCATCATATTCCCGGAACCGGTGAAGGATCGTATAATCCCAGAATGTGCAGAAACTCATCACTCTGTGAGGGATTTCGACATTGCTTAAGGCTTCGCTGATGATATATGCCTGAAGCGCCACCTCTCCCTGCCGGCTCATCTGCGAACCGCTCGCATCGATCAGTACATCCACTACGAAATCTGACGCATCCGCCTTGAGCTCTCTTTCAAAAAGTTTCGCATCCTGGCTTCGTCCGACCCGCCACAGCCTCGATGGTACGATCTGTCCGCGGTCAGAAAGGACTGTCTGTGTCTCACTTCTGAGGACAAGAGATTTGCGGAGTGTATCTGTCAGCACAGAAATATTCCGCTTCACGATACGGTGCTTGTCATGGTACAGCCAGATATTCTTGTTCCGCAGGCGCTTCGCGTATTCATACTGGTAATTTCGTTTTACCGGATTCTTAAGGACTCCCTCTGTGAAATAAAGGCTGCAGTCGCTGTGAACGCCCCGGCACATCAGATAGTTGATCTTTTTTTCCTCTGCTTCGCTTAAATAGGTTCTGCCGTAGTTCAGTTCTACATAGGTGTAGGCTTTTTCCAGCATTTCGGGAGTGACTACTGTGATGTTTTTCTTTTTCTGGCGTTTCTGCTCCATCTCTTCTGTCACGGAGCGGTCCTCCATGCCTGCCATGTTGGTCGTCAGTTTCTCGACATAACTCTCAAGTGCTTCCTCATACATCTCCTCAGAGAGAAAATCTTCCCAGGAAAATTCTGTAAGTTCTTCCAGTGTGACCGCCATTACACGTTCCAGACTGCCTCGCCGCTGTTCAAATGCCGGGTCGATCATGGAATTATACAGTTCATCGATGCAGCGGATCAGTTCCATCGTATCCTCTGCCTCGCCGGAACGGATCACCAGATCCATAAACGGCTGAAGTTTCTGTTCGACTCTGTATACGCCTCCGTCCAGTCTCCTGCGGAGCACCGCGACCTTCAGTCTTCCCAGAAAGTCTGCCTGTGACGGCATCTTCTCGAACTCCTGATCCAGAATATCCTCAAAAGCCTCTCTCTGCATGTTCCGGATGCCCGGGCGTTCCTCACAGATCTTTTCTCCGATCGCCTCCTCGATGCAGAGCTGTGCAACAGCAGTCAGTTCGCCTTCGTCAGCCTGCAGAAATACTTTTTTGACGAGATAAAGCCCCAGAAGATCTTTATCATAAAATCTTGCCAGGGCTCCCTGTTTGATTCCGTCATAAAGGGCGATCGCCTTCGAGCGGAGAAAAAGTGAAACATCCGGTTTCATATCCAGTTTATAATCACCGCTGACTGTCCACAGAAGATTTCGGATCCGGTTCTCGAGTTCCAGACGGCTGTCCTCTATTTCCAGTGTTTCTTCTTTATTCATAGACATCCTCTCTGATCCATTCTGCCGGAATCCTCGTATGTACAACGTCCTCCACGATTTCCTTCTCAAAGACATCAAACGTCTTGTTCACGATTCCCATCTGCACTGCAAGGGACGGAGAAAGTCCGACTTTGATGATCTTCATTGCCGCCAGAAGTCCTCGAAGATCCAGCGCCTTCGTGGAGATCTCACTGTTCAGTGCTTTGAGCTGGAGATCCAGGAACAGTCCGGTAAACTGCTCAATGGCTTTTTCCTTTGCATCCGGGAACATTTCTTTAAAAATAAAACGAAGTGTTTCCTCTGTCTGCGCCGGCATATCGATCACGAGGAAACGGGAAACCAGAGCTTCGTTCAGCTCCTTGGTTCCTGCGTATCCATAGTTCATCGTTCCGATAAACCGCGCTGCCGGATGAAGGTCTATCTTGTCATATCCCGGCACATCGATGGAACGGCGGTAGTCCAGTGTCGCATGAAGCACAGAAACTGCGTCGTTTTTTGCCATATTGATCTCGTCCAGGATACCGAATCCGCCATACTCTGCACAGCGGTAGATACTTCCCTTGCGAAGCTTCACTTCGTTGTCCTCAAAAGTATCCGTTCCGATCAGATCACCACTGTTGGTATTTACGTGAAACGATACATTGTAAGACGGACGGTTAAAAATATATGCCAGGTTCTCGGCAAGGATATTCTTGCCGGTCGCTTTCGGTCCGGTCAGGAGCAGGTTCTGACCCTGGAGGATGGCTGCGATCGCCATCTCCAGGATCTCCTTTCCATAGAAAGGTATGGAAGGTTTCGTGATCCTTCCTGCTGCTTCTTCCTTTACCGGATAAGCCTGTCTGAATTCTTCGACTCTTTTTATCAGTTCTGGAGAAACATTCTGTTCCTCCAGAAATCTTAATTCTTCCATTTATAAGTACTCCCGAAAATCTTATACTTCAAAGATCAGATCGCCGTAGGAAGGCATCGGCCACATTTCCTTGTCAACCAGCATTTCCAGTTCATCCACCGGTGTACGCAGTTCTTCCATTGCTTTTGTGATGGTGTCCTTGCAGTATACGGCGCGTTCTCTTCCCTCCGGGATCTCCGGAACTTTGGCTACTGCCTTAGAAAGTTTGTTCATTGCGCTGTTGGTGCTCTTGAGAAGTGCAGAGCATTTCTTGAGAAGTTCAAGCTGTACGCTCACATCGATCGCACCGACTGCCTGTACGGCATTGATGGAATCTGCCAGTACAGTCGTATATCTGATCACTGCCGGGATGATCTGCTTGGTTGTAATGTCGATCATGGTCTTGGCTTCAATGTTGATCGCTTTTGCATAGATCTCGTACTGGATCTCTGCACGGGATTCCAGCTCTGTTCTGGTAAATACATGGAATTCCTCGAACAGTTTCACAGCTTTATCTGTGGTGAGTGCCGGGATCGCATCTACCATGGATGGAAGGTTCGGAAGTCCGCGGCGTTTCGCTTCCTCTGCCCATTCCGGAGCATATCCGTTGCCGTTGAATACAATCCTCTGATGATCGATCGCGTATTCCTTGATCAGATCATGGACTGCCATATCAAAGTCCTCGGCAGCTTCCAGACGGTCGCAGGCTTCTTTGAAAGCCTCGGCTGCAATCGTATTCAGTACGACGTTGCATTCAGAGATAGAGTCTCTGGAGCCCACCATACGAAATTCGAACTTGTTTCCGGTAAAAGCGAACGGTGAAGTACGGTTTCTGTCCGTTGCGTCCTTCATGAAGTCCGGAAGAGTCTTGACACCTGTCTCCAGGATGGTTCCCTTCTTGCTGTGTGTGGCTGTTCCTGTGCTGATAAGCTGATCCAGGACATCACCAAGCTGCTCGCCAAGGAATACAGAGATCACTGCCGGCGGTGCTTCGTTTCCACCAAGTCTCTGGTCGTTTCCGACATCTGCTGCGGACTCACGGAGAAGGTCTGCATGTGTATCTACAGCCTTGAGGATACAGGTCAGGACGAGAAGGAACTGAATGTTCTCATGCGGTGTCTTGCCAGGATCCAGAAGGTTGATCCCGTCATCTGTAGTCAGGGACCAGTTATTGTGCTTACCGGAACCATTGACTCCTGCGAATGGTTTCTCATGGAGCAGGCAGCGCATACCGTGACGGCTCGCTACTTTCTTGAGGATGCGCATCATGATCTGGTTATGGTCTGCTGCGATGTTTGCCGGTGCATAGATCGGAGCCAGCTCATGCTGTGCCGGTGCAACTTCGTTGTGCTGTGTCTTGGCTGTCACGCCCAGTTTCCAGCATTCTTCGTTGACTTCTTTCATATAAGCGGAAATCCTCTGACGGATGGTTCCAAGATAATGGTCGTCCATCTCCTGTCCCTTCGGAGGCATTGCTCCAAACAGAGTCCTTCCTGTATATGTAAGGTCTTTTCGCTGAAGCCATTTTTCCTTATCTACGAGGAAGTATTCCTGCTCTGCACCGACAGACGGAGTTACTTTCTTAGATGTGGTATTTCCAAAAAGTCTGATGAGACGTAATGCCTGTGTATTGATTGCTTCCATAGAGCGGAGAAGCGGTGTCTTCTGGTCCAGTGCCTCTCCTGTATAGGAGCAGAATGCAGTCGGGATGCAAAGTGTGCCGCCTGCGGCATCATGACGTACAAAAGCCGGTGAAGTGCAGTCCCACGCTGTATAACCTCTCGCCTCAAATGTAGCACGAAGTCCACCTGACGGGAAAGAAGATGCATCGGATTCTCCTTTGATCAGTTCTTTACCTGAAAAGCTCATAAGAACCTTGCCATTTTCCTTCGGTGCTGTGATAAAAGCATCGTGCTTCTCTGCTGTCACACCTGTCAGTGGCTGGAACCAGTGGCTGTAATGTGTCGCACCTTTCTCGATTGCCCATTCCTTCATCTCATGAGCAACGACATCTGCTACTTCCGGTGAAAGCTCCTTGCCTTCCTCGATGGTTTTTTTGAGTTCTTTGTAAACTTTCTTCGGGAGTCGTTCTTCCATGACAGAATCATTGAATACATCGCATCCAAAAAGTTCTGTTACATTCACGTAATCTGACATTCTGTTTCTCCTTTGATTGTATTTCTATTAATTGTTTCTTGACAGTTTAATTTTTGGTACTCTTAAGATAAAGATTCAGTGCCTTATGACGGTTCTCAATCTCTATGATCCTGTGGTCGCCGCCAAATTCTCCATCCAGAGTCCATGGGACTTCTTCTTCTGCCTCGATCGTAAGCTTCCTGGTCTTGAAGGAATATACAAGATCCGTATTGTCCTCTGCCATTACAAGAGCTGTAATGATCTCCTGCAGTTCCAGCGGATTCTTTGGATTCACGATCAGTGTCACCTCAAAGAGTCCATCATTCATATCGACATTCTTCCCGGTAAGATTCTTAAATCCACCTACAGATCTGGAATTTGTTACCATTCCGACGATAAAATCATCTTCCACCTCAAGTTCATCTGAAGTAACCTTCATATGATAAGACTTGATGTCAAAAAGACGCTTTACACCTTCCAGAATGTATGCCACATGTCCAAGAACATTCTTGAGATCCTGATCTGTCTCATAGGACACATCTGTAAAAAGTCCAAAAGCAGCAACGTATGCAAATGTCTGCTGATTAAATCTGCCGATGTCACAGTGATAAAGTTCTTCTTTCGTAATCATCTCTGCCGCTTTGACCATATTCTTAGGCATAAAAAGACTGTTGGCAAAATCATTCGTACTTCCGGCAGGAATATATCCGATCGGTACATTGCTTCCTGTTTCCATAATTCCGGTAACAACTTCGTCAAGAGTGCCGTCACCTCCACTGCATACGATCAGATCAACAGAATCTGCATATTCTTTGGCTTTTTCATAGGCATCACGCGGTGCCTGCGTAGCACGGATAATGACTTCATAATCATGTCCGCTGAAAATATCTACGATATCCAGGAGGTGCATCTTGATCCTGCCCTTTCCTGCTTTGGGATTAAAAACAAAAAGCATTTTTTTTCCCACGGTCTGATGTCCCCTTTCTTTTTGATTTCTTACGCATTCTATATCATACAACAAATCTTTTGAAATTCCTAGACGCAAATTTTTCGACAGGTGACACCAAAAAAATTTATTGTACATCCTGTGTTTTTATACAAAAAAAATCCCCTGAATTTCAGGGGATTCAAGTAGCGAGAGGGGGATTCGAACCCTCGACACCACGGGTATGAACC
>NZ_FR886709.1:1619-6455 GCF_000436615.1 Blautia sp. CAG:237 | reverse complement strand
TCAGTCATGTGAGGATAGAGTTTTTAATTCACAAAATAAGCAGAACTTTAGAGGTCAGGGAAAATTCGAACATGAAATTTTCCTGACTTTTTTCATTTCTTGACAGATGTATTTTCTGGTGATACAATACAGTTCTTTGGTGAAACAAAATGTAACATATATGAATCGAAATATAACTATTCAACATAACCATGCTGACAAGCTCAGAGAAGGACAGGATATGAACAAGAAAGAAAATCATTCTGTAAAAAGTGAAATAGAACAGGCACTTCTCCGTCTTATGACACAGAAATCCTATCTGGACATTACTGTAACAGATATTGTACAGGAAGCGAAGGTTGCGAGGGTTTCTTTTTACAGGAATTTCGCTTCTATTTCGGAAGTGCTGGACAGTATCGCAGATGCAACTGCAGAAAAACTGAATATAGAATTCCTGCCGCTGCTGGATACAACAGATGAACGAAAACTGCGGGAATATCTGTTTAATTATTTTTATCAGATATCACTGAATTACAAAGAGATGTGGGCAATTCGTGGACTGAACATGGATCTTTTTACAAAACGTCTCGGAGAAAAGATTCACGAAAAACGTAAAGCGATCGAATCAGAAGATTCGGATATGTCCGAGAAATACGGATGGGTCGTAAAACTTTGCATATTGGATGGAGTTTCCAGACGATGGCTTATAGATGGGTTAAAAGAAACTCCGGAAGAGATGATCAATTACGTAATGCCGATCATTAAGACGTTATAGAAATACAGGTTAAAAGACAGAATATGAAGGAAGAAGATAATATGAAGAAAACAGGAATCATGACAGACAGTCACAGTGGAATTTTGAACGAAGAAGCAGAAAGACTTGGAATCAAGGTGCTTCCGATGCCGTTTTACATCGGAGAAAAAGTATATCGTGAAGGCGTAGATCTTTCCAGAGATGAATTTTATGACATGCTTCGAAAGGGTGTAGATGTGTCCACATCTCAGCCGTCACCAGTAGAAGTACTGGATATGTGGAAAGAAATGCTGAAAGAATATGAAGAAATCGTCTATATCCCGCTCAGCAGTGCATTAAGCGGCTCCTGTATGGCTGCACAGGCAATGGCAAATGAAGATGCATTTGCCGGCAAAGTATTTGTCGTAGACAATGGTCGTGTAGCAACACCAATGCATCGTTCCGTCCTTGATGCAGTAGAAATGGCAGAAAAAGGTTACAGCGCAGCCGAAATCAAGAAAATCCTCGAAGAGACCAGAGAAAAAATGACTATTTACATTGGCCTCAGCACTCTGGAATACCTCAAAAAAGGTGGAAGAGTCAGCTCCATGACAGCCCTGGCAGCAGATGTCCTGAACATCAAACCAGTCATGCACTTCAGCACAGGAACCCTCGATACCTACCAGAAATGCCGCGGTATGAAGAAGTCCCGCAAAGTCATGATCGATGCGATGAAACATGAACTGGAAACCAATTTCCGTGAAGAATACGCTGCCGGAAAAGTATATCTGATGGCAGCCTCAAGCAGTACTGACGAAGCAACAGAAGAATGGGTAAACCAGATCAAAGAAAGTTTCCCGGGAATGGAAGTCATGTGCGACAAACTCTCTTTCGGTCTTTCATGTCACATTGGACCGGATGGACTTGGTATCGGATGCACCTGTAAGCCGGTGTAAAGTAAAAAAATTCACTCGTCTTCCCACACAGGCAGCGGCAGATCGTTTTCCAGTGCATGTTTGATCGCTTTGTAATGTTTTACTTTGTGATGAACATGTGCAGAGTCTTTCTGAAGCTGCCTGAGTTTCTCATCTACCTGTTTTTCCTGGTCTTCCAGAAGACGGATGATGGCATCAATGTGCTGAGCTTCGTCCGTCTCATATTCAAAAAATTTCCGAAGCTGTGGAATTGTCATACCGGTACGTTTAAAACAGTTGATGCAGTTGAGACGTTCAATATGCTCTTCTGTGTAGATCCGCTGACCGGAAGAAGACTTTTCTACATTGGGGAGTAAGCCTTCACTTTCGTAATAACGCAGTGTAGAAGCCGGAAGTGAAAAAAGTTCAGATATTTCACGGATTGTATAAGTTTGCATGTGAATTCCTCCTTGACTTCAAGTATACTTGAAGTGCTATTCTTTTGTAAAGACAAATCATTTTCAGGAGGGATTCAAAATGGAGAAATCTACTGTTTATTTTACAGATTTTCGATGTCCGGTAGGAACAAGCCAGCTTGATAAGCTGAGGAAGCTCTGTATCGCAGCCGGTATCAAGGACATTGATATGGATGGAAAATTTGTAGCGATCAAAATGCATTTTGGTGAACTGGGAAACATGGCTTTTCTTCGCCCGAATTATGCAAAAGTAGTTGCAGATTTGTGTAAGGAGCAGGGTGGTATGCCGTTTCTGACGGACTGTAATACACTGTATCCGGGAAGCAGAAAGAATGCCCTGGAACATCTGGATTGTGCAAATCTGAATGGTTTTAACACGATCACAACAGGCTGTCAGATCATCATTGGAGATGGACTGCGTGGAACAGATGAAGTAGAAGTTCCGGTTGTAAATGGAGAGTACTGTAAGACTGCGCTGATTGGACATGCGATCATGGATGCAGATATTTTTATCAGCCTGAGCCATTTCAAAGGTCATGAGGCAACTGGATTTGGCGGTGCACTCAAGAATATTGGCATGGGCTGTGGAAGCCGCGCGGGAAAAATGCAGCAGCATGCAAGTGGAAAACCGGCAATCAATGAAGACGTCTGTCGTGGCTGCCGCCGCTGTGCAAAAGAATGCGGAAGTGACGCAATTACTTATGTAAACAAAAAAGCCGTGATTGATTATGATAAATGCAAGGGCTGTGGACGCTGTATCGGAGCCTGCAGTTTTGATGCTGTATACAATCCGAACAGCAGTGCAAATGAACTTCTTGACCGCAAGATGGCAGAATATGCACAGGCAGTCTGTCACGGACGCCCACATTTCCATATCGCGCTGGTTCAGGATATCAGCCCGAACTGTGACTGTCATGGAGAGAACGATGCACCGATCCTTCCGGATATCGGAATGTTTGCAAGCTTTGATCCGGTCGCTCTGGATCAGGCATGTGCAGATGCCTGTCTCAAAGCAACACCGATCGAGAACAGCCAGCTCGGAGAACATCTGGCAGAACCTGGATGGCATTGTCATCACGATCATTTCAAAGATTCCAATCCAAACATCGAATGGAAGGCAACTCTGGATCAGGCAGAAAAGGTCGGACTTGGAACCAGAGAATATGAATTAAAGAGAGTTAAATAAAGAAAACTTACGGATTTTTACAAAAATCGGGATGCAGAAGCATAAAAATAGCTTCTGCATCCCTTTTTACGATATATCATTTGCTTATGATGCAAAAGCGTGATATCATCAGAAGAGTGTAGATTAAGAAAATTGGGAGAGGAAAATTATGGACAAGCATAAGCATGAGAGAAGTACATTCTCGGGCAAGATCGGGTTTGTACTGTCTGCAGCCGGTGCTTCGGTAGGTCTTGGAAATATATGGAGATTTCCATACCTTGCAGCGAAGTATGGCGGCGGCATTTTTTTACTGGTTTACATCATCCTGGCACTGACGTTTGGTTACACGATGATTGTAGCGGAGACAGCACTCGGACGTATGACAAAGAAAAGCCCTGTAGGAGCTTTTGCAAAATTTGGTAAATCCAAATGGCTGTCATTTGGTGGATGGATCAATGCGATCATTCCGGTTCTGATCGTACCGTATTATTCTGTGATCGGTGGATGGGTGATCAAATATCTGGTGGAGTATATCAAAGGAAACAGTCAGGGACTTGCTACAGACAGTTACTTTTCTACATTTATATCTGATGGAGTTTCCACAGAAGTCTGTTTTCTGTTTTTTACCCTGCTTACCCTGATGATCATTTATGCAGGCGTGCAGAACGGTGTGGAACGAGTTTCCAAGTTTATGATGCCGATCCTGGTCTTTTTGTCAGTCATTATCGTAATTTATTCTGTGACAAGACCAGGCGCACTGGAAGGCGTGAAGTACTTCCTTGTACCGAACATTAAGAACTTTTCCTGGATGACAGTTGTTGCAGCGATGGGACAGATGTTCTATTCTCTGTCAATTGCAATGGGTATCCTGGTAACATTCGGTTCTTATATGAAGAAAGACGTGTCTATCGAAGGCTCTACAACAAATGTAGAAATCTTTGACACGGCGATTGCAATGATGGCAGGTCTGATGATCATTCCGGCAGTTTTTGCTTTCTCCGGCGGCGATCCGGACACACTGCAGGCTGGTCCGGCGCTGATGTTCATCACGATTCCGAAAGTATTTGCAAGCATGGGATTCGGAACACTGGTAGGAATCCTGTTCTTTGTCCTGGTACTCTGTGCAGCACTGACAAGCTCTATTGCTCTGACAGAGAGTGCAGTTTCTACTTTCCAGGATGAGCTGAAATGGAGCCGCAGGAAATCAACCGTTCTTGTCGGAGTCATCATGATAATTCTCGGAAGCCTTTCTTCTCTGGGATATGGACCACTGGGATTTGTAAAGATTATTGGAATGCAGTTCCTTGATTTCTTTGATTTCCTGACCAACTCCGTAATGATGCCGATCGCAGCAATTGCTACCTGCCTTCTGGTATCCAGGGTTATTGGTGTAAAACGAATCGAGAAAGAAGTTCTTCTTGAAGAAAGTACTTTCCGAAGAAAAAATATTTTCAATTTTATGATTCAGTATCTTTGTCCGATCTTTGCGGCGATCATTCTGATCAGTTCCGTAGCGAATGCATTTGGATGGATTTCAATGTAAAAAACGGGGGCGAGACCATTGGTCTC
>NZ_FR886709.1:0-1600 GCF_000436615.1 Blautia sp. CAG:237 | reverse complement strand
CGGGGGCGAGACCATTGGTCTCGCCCCAACTTTTATACTTTTGGCTGATAACGCATATTAGACACATTATATACCGTGATAAATGCAAGTGGATCTTCTTTGTTGATGAAGTTCATCAGCTTCTGATACTCCGTCTTATCTACGATGGTGATGATCTCATTTCGTTTCTGCATATTGTAAGCACCGTATGCCTCATAAACAGTAGCTCCACTATGTAATTCATGGATAATGAAGTTTCGGAGCTCTTCTTCCTTCTTCGTGATGATGCACACACGTCGTTTAATGTTATGGTCAAAGATAAAATGATCCAGAACGATTCCGTTGAAATAAGTTCCAAGGATACTCAAAACGACAGTCTTCTTGTCATAAACAAGTGCGGCAGAAAGTGCAACGCACATGCCTGAAAGTGACATGGCCTTGCCAAGTTCCATATGCAGATATTTGTTCATGATCTTTGCAACGATGTCCAGACCGCCGGAGGATGCATTTCTGTTAAAAAGAATGCTCAGTCCTACGCTGACGACCAGGATATAGCAGAGAACATCCAGCTCCTGACTGTTGGTCATGGAACCGAAATCAGGAAAAATCTTTTCGAACAGACCAAGAAACAGAGGAAGCATGATGCTGGTATAAACAGTCTTTACACCAAACTCTTTACCGCAGGTAAAAAAACCGATGATCAGCAGTACCACATTCAGGATCATCGTGATCGCAGAAAGCGGAAGCGGCACAAAGTTGGACAAAACGATTCCAAGACCGGAAATGCTGCTGACAGAAGTATGGCTTGGAACCAGGAAAAAATATACCGCTGCGGCGATGATCGCCACGGCAATAGTCAGAATCACTGTTTCCAGTAACAGTTTTGAATAATTCAATTGTTTTTTCATGATAAGATCTCCAGGTAATAGTTTTTGAAAGATTAAGCCTGTTCTTCCGGAAGAGGAAGCTTCACCGTGATCGGAGGGTGATCGAGAGCAGGGATGATCTTGTCTGTGAAATCCTTTGTTGAGAATTTCAGGCTGGATGTGTTGATACATGGGTGACATCCGAAATATGGATCTTTGAGTACATCTTCGTCGATCAGAAGCTGGACTTTTTTCTCATGGTCGTTCATAAGACCAAGGACACTGACAGACCCGGGTGTGATGTCCAGATATTTTTCCATATATTCCGGTTTGGCGAAGGACAATCTGGCAGAACCGATCTGTGCGGAGAGATTCTTGGTCTTAAAAGGTTTGTCACCCGGCATCAGGAGCAGATAGAAGTCTGTTTCCTGGCGGTTGCACAGAAAAAGGTTTTTGCAGATCGCTGTGTCATCACCAAGGACACGGTCGATTGCCTCGCAGGCCTCCATTGTCATGGCTGCCTCGTGATCTACTCTCTGATACTCTACTCCAAGTTTATCTAAAAAATCATATACGCGGATCTCTTTGTCGAGTCTGCCATCTGTATTTTCTGGTCTTCCGTTTTGTAACTGCATTTGTTATAACTCCTTGTAAATTAACTTTTATTAGAATACATTCTTTTATATTATGGCTTGACACTCCCCACAGCTAAAGCCTTAACTTGACCCATTTTTATATTTCTTGATGGGATATGC
>NZ_FR886708.1:0-4893 GCF_000436615.1 Blautia sp. CAG:237 | reverse complement strand
AGTAACGAGAATGCGACACGCAGTTATTCAATCAAAAAATGTCTTCCATTTATCACCTGCGCGGTACGCATCAAAACACATTCTGATCTGTTCTTCATTGTTCTTTTCGCCTGCAAGTTCAGGAAGTTCGTCCTCTGCAAAATAGTCAAAACCTGTAGTCTCAATATTCTCTTCAAAACCTCCGCCAGTCGCCGCGCAGAGCATGAATATCTTGCAGACTCTGTATGCATAGACCGGAAGATTATGCTTTTCCCTGTCCTGAATGGCGATCACGCTTTTGACAGAAACATCAAGACCTGCTTCTTCTTTCACTTCTTTTATTGTATTTTCTGTCACGGATACATTTACATCACACCATCCACCCGGCAGTGACCAGGTTCCGTTGTTTTCGTGAACGAGCAGGATTTTTCCCTCTTCAAATATCGCTGCGCGGGTATCGATTTTTGGTGTCTGGTAGCCGGTTTCATTACAGAAAAGATCTTTTACTTTTTCCACTGGCACACCTGAAAGCTCAGCCATCATTTCAGCAGAAATATCCCGGATGCGTTCATAACGTTCTTTGTCATAAACATCTTTTCCATAGGTAAGTCCTGCCTGTGCAAGACCCTGCAGTTCCACGATCAGATCGATCCATTGTTTATTTTTATCCATCTTGTAAGTTCCCTTCTCAATACAAATTGATCTTCGTTTCGACAAGTCTGTCGCCTTCATACTGCAGTTTCACAGAGAAAAAACGTTCTTCGCCCGAAAGAAGCAGATCAAGAAACACTTTATCCCCCTCCCATGCAGGAAGTTCCGATACCCTGGCTTTGTCGATCCAGCAAAGCTCACCCTCATTGCATTCAATCAGTTCACCTGTATATCCGTCCGCTGTAAACACGCACATAAGCTCGGATTCACATTCGCTGTTTATAAACGTTACCAGCCCGCGAAATTTATACGAGGTGAGTGTAAGTCCTGTTTCTTCCTTCACTTCACGCACGAGACATTCCTCAGGAGTTTCCTGGCTTTCCACATGCCCGCCGACGCCGATCCATTTGCCTTCGTTCATGTCGTTTTTCTTTTTTACTCTGTGAAGCATCAGATATTTATTATCATTTTCTATGTAACACAACGTAGTTGTCGTCATTTCAGTTTTCCTTTCTTTCATACATTCCTATCTCTAATAACTATAGCATACTCCCAAACCAAAATACACAGACACGCCCCGTTTAATTGACTTTTCTGTGCATTTATGGTAATGTCTGGTTAGTATAGCCTAACCGTTTATCAAAAAAATTTCAAGTTTAGGAGGCCTTTTTTATGACACCTGAAAAATATAAACAGCTTTCTATCAAAGAATTCACACAGGCAGCCAAGATTTACGACAGTGGACATGCCGGTATTTATGAAATGTGTAAGGATGATTACCCGCCGATCCTGGCAGAACTGGAAAAGGAGCCTTTCCACGATGTGCTCGACTGTGGCTGTGGAACCGGACCGATGCTTGAATTGATCCATCAAAAATACCCTGATAAACATTATATCGGTCTCGACCTCACTCCTGAAATGATCAAGGTCGCTCAGGCAAAGAAGCTTTCCAACACGGAATTTATCGTAGGCGACAGCGAAAATCTTCCTTTTGCTGAGGATTCTTTTGATGCGGTGATCTGTTCCAACAGCTTCCATCACTATCCGAATCCTCAGGCATTTTTTAACAGTACTTACCGTGTTCTGCGAAAAGGCGGCCGACTCGTTTTACGTGACTATACCTCTTCAGATTTTATCGTCTGGCTGATGAACCATCTGGAAATGCCTCTGGCAAATCTGGCTGGTCATGGCGATGTGAAGATACATAAAGTCACAGAATTCATCGCCATGGCAGAAAAAACCGGCTTCACTGTACTGACTATGGAGAAACAGAAAGGGTTCCGCGCACACCTTGTTGCACGTAAATAACAGTGAACCCATCAATTATTTTTTTCCATAAATAATCCCCATTCCACTGATCATCCATGGTGTTGTTACAAACCCCGGGATAAAGTCGAGTTTCTTTTCCAGATTTCCTATGTAATGTACTTCTGAGATGCCTTCCGCCTTCAGTTCACGGACGAACTGCTCCATATCTCCGTACAGTGCTTTCTGGGAAAACATATCCTGGAAAGAAAATACGCCGCCTTTTTTTACTATCCGGAGTGCTTCTCTTACAACATCCCGTTTGTCTTTTGCTGTGCGTACTTCATGGAATACAAAGTTACTTACTGCCGCATCAAACGATTCGTCTGGAAAATCCAGCTTCGCAGCATCCCCTTTCTGAAAGGATGTGCGGTCCGCAACGCCTTCTATCTGTGCATTTTTTTCACACTGTTCTTTGGCGTAATTCCATTCTGCGCCCCAATAGTCCATTGCGGTGATCTGTGCTTTTGGAAAAGCTTTGGCACAGCGAACCGTAAGTGCGGCTGCCCCGCATCCAATGTCGAGCAGTCTGCCTTCCCCGTTCCAGTCAAGATGCTCGACCAAGTGCTCATGCACACCCGCCATCATATTTCCCTTTCCAAATGCAAATGTCTCATGGCAGATCAGCATGTAGACAGCCATGACAAGTGCCACTACGCAAAGCACGCCTGATACTGCCGTGACCACAGGTTTATCCAGTACTGTCTGTGCGAGCACCGCGATCACGCCCAAAAGAACTGCTGCTCCAAACAACATATAGAGTGCTTTCTCCGGTACCCAGTTTCCGTAGTTTGCTTTTTCGTTCATGATTTTTTCCTCCTCACATTTCAAATCAAATCTGTGTGAGCACATAACAAATCCGAAAAAAATTATGTTTTGCAATAGAAAAAGCCTACCGCATTATTTGCGATAGACTTCTTTTTGTCCGTTCAGATATTTAATTAACGCCATTGTCCCTGCATCCGCGTGGATGCCGATCTCTCTTGCAAGCCTTATTCTTTCTTCCACGGTATAATCTCCTTTGATCAGTTCCATGTATCCCTGAAGCCTCATGGAAACCAGAATCCTGATAAGTTCCGCATCGGGGCTGACACCCATAAATTTGGAAAAATAGCTGGTAAATGCTGATTGCATCTGCATGTCAATCTGGCTCTTAAATCCTTCGTACCGGCTGCCCGCGGATTTCTCCATCAGAATGATTGCCTCTGTCCGATGTGCTGACAGATATTCCATCATCTGCCGTTCATTGTCATCTGCAGTACCAGGATCGTCCTCTTCTCTCTTTGCAAATACACTGCACATCCTCTGATAATCTGTGATCACAGGATCCAGGATCGCCGCCAACAGTGCTTCTTTGTTTTCAAAAGAAAAATAAAATGCACCGGTCGTAACCCTCGCCGCCTTACAGATATCCCGAAGATTTGCCTTGGCATAACCTTTCTCAAGAAACTCTGCTCTGCCGGATCTGATTAATTTTTGTTCGGTTTGTTTTCTTCGCTCATCATTCATAACACTTGTTATGTTAGCACGCACTAACCGTTTTGTCAACGTTACTATTCTACTTCCACAATTTTCCTTCTTTGTAGTGCTTTCTGCAAAGTGCCACATAACTTTCATTTGAACCAAGCATGATCTGTGCGCCTTCGCGGACGATTTTGCCATTAGCATATCTGGTGTTGCACTGTGCTCTTCTTCCACACCAGCATACGGTAGGGACTTCTTCTATCACGTCTGCAATCTCCATAAGCCGCCTGGAGCCCGGAAAGAGATGGTTCAAAAAGTCGGTGCGAAGCCCATAGCAGAGAACCGAAATATCATAAAAATCCACGATATCCGATAATCTGTCTACTTCTTCGGGCGAAAGAAACTGTGCTTCGTCCACCAGAACTGCTGCTACCCTTTTTTCATGGTAGATATATTCTGAAGTTTCAGCATTCCAGCATTTCGAGATCTCCCGCAAAAAATCATCCACATATTCAGCCGGTGCAGACAGCCCTATCCGGGACTTGATCTCATGTTCCCCATCCCGGTTATCAGTCCTTGGTTTTAATAATACCGCATACTGACCACGTTCTTCATAATTATAACGGACCATCAGAATATTGGCAGACTTCGAACTGCCCATTGCTCCGTATCTGAAATATAATTTTGCCATTTTTTAACCTTTCCCCGATTTTCCATACTGAAAAATCCTGCTCTGTATTTTTATTATCGCCCGATCTGGTCAGACCTTATATCTTGCATATATTCGATTATATACAACTACCAGCACCGGAATCCCAATTACACAGCCTACTATGATCAGGTCCAATGCTGCTATAGAATTCCAAATCCCGGCAAATGTCGCCATCCAATAAATAATGGAGTATACGATCCACATAATTCCATTGGCATGATTGTAAGCAGTAATATCTGAAATCTCTGTCTCTTTAACAGTCTTTCCAGACCAGAACCACATAGGTTTTTTCCTGTTCCATGCGTAAATTCCAATTCCTGTGAGTAATGCACTGCATGGGATCATTATGATGTACCAGATCAAATTTTCCATAGAATTTCACCTTTCTCTCGGATTTTTTATCATTCCTCATGCCCTTTCACGAACAGTATAACACAAATAAATGTAGCCTGGTGAACAGATTTTCTATAAAAAGCTAACCATATTTAACTTTATAGACCGAATAGTCTATTCTGTAAATAAATTGTAAAGTACATGCACCTGGAGGCTGATATGATAAACGCTGTTAGTAATTACGAAAAGACGAAACTTTCTATGGCGAATGTTTTCCTGCAATATGACCAGGACACAATGATAGCCAAATTTTCATTAAAACACGATCCGTCCTGGTTGTATCTTTCTTTTGTTAAGCGCATCTATCGTATCAACAGGAAATCAGGAAATGTTCAATGGTCAGAGGATGATTGTGACATGCTCCCACCACTTAAATCTTACAGATTTTG
>NZ_FR886707.1:0-2467 GCF_000436615.1 Blautia sp. CAG:237 | reverse complement strand
GCAATGGTGCTCTCCAGTTCCGAACTCATGATAATGGTTCCGTCTTTTATATACTTTTCTATCCCATTCTGATCTTCATAGTTTGTTCCAGAGAATTTCAAGCCCATTTTTACTCCTGTCTGTCAGTCAACTCTTGTCATTTTCCTTTTATTCTATATACTTATGTAAAATTCTGCCTCTGACTGGATGACGCAGTTTGCGTAATGCTTTCGCTTCAATCTGCCTTATACGTTCTCTGGTTACGCCAAATTTCTGGCTAACTTCCTCCAGTGTATATTCTTTTCCATCTGTCAGCCCATATCTCAGCCTGAGGATTTCTTTTTCTCTCGGAGCCAGTGTATCCATCACCTGATCCAGTGCCTCAGCAGCTTTATGAATGTCTATTTCTTTCTCTACTTCTTCCATTTCTGTAATGAATTCTTCTGGCACGTCATTTGTATAGCAATTGCTTTCTTCTATGTAGTTTTCTGCAAAATACTGCTCCATGGATTCTTCCGGAATCATTGCATCCATAGCAATTTCTATCTCTTCTACTGACAGATTTGTTTCCTTCCGAAGAAGTTCAAATGCTTCCTTCTTCTCTGATTCTTTAAGATTTCCAGGTTTATATCCATTATCTCTCAGTTTACGGTATACTTTAAAGTAATTTCTTTTGTGATCAGGTGGATAATGCATTGTCTTCCTTGTTGTTTCCTGATTTCTGTCAAATCTGCTTATGATATAAGTGTGTGCATATTCCTCAAATATACCGCATCTGTCAATATTGTAGTTATTTGCTGCCACAACAAGCCCTATATGCGCTTCCGAAATTGCATCTATGATATTCATTTCGTTCTCTTCCGCTCTTTGTAAACCCAGTCTTACCGCATATCTCGTATACAGTTCTATAAGCCTTTCCGTTGCTTTTTTGTCCTTTTTTCTCAGCCCGGCTTCCAACTGCTGTATTTCCTCATCTTCCGGAAGTTCGATTTCTCTTACTTCGTCTATGAATTCTTCCATGGACGGATCCATTTCTACTACTTTTTTATAAATTTTTTCATAATCTACGTTTGCATATGGTCTGTAGCTGATATTACTTCTCAGTAACCTGTTCCTTTCTTTTTGAATAGTATTTATTAATTTTCGGGTTCCCTGTGCAAAAGCTGTTTGTATCTTATCTTTCTGCCAGCAGCAACTGAACAATTCGTGGATCTGTTTCTGTATTTTCCACAGTGGTTGCATACTCCAGAAGTTTGTCTGCATTTTCCTTCCCAATATATTTTTGTCTGATTGCGCGTTTTACAAGTTTCCAGTCATCTCTCTATATGATCCACTCTGTGACCGGATCGGTTTTCTCCCACAGTGTTTCCGAAACTGCATATCGCATCAGGCGTTTCAGCCATTTCCCACGCATGATTCCAGCCTTTGCATTATCCTTTGGCATCTTTACTTCATACTGGTTCAGCTTCACGAAGTTTTTTCTTATGCCAGATTTTAATCTTATCATATCCAGTGCAACGATCTCACCTGATATGATATCCTGTACTTCATCTGTGATATCAAGCGGTCCATATTTCTTTGTCAACAACATGAAACATCGGACACAATTTATAAATTTAGATTCTGTCATATCATCCAGATCATCCCAGTTCAGGTTTGTCCAAAAGATTTCACGCATCTCACCTTCTGCCATTATCGTTCTGCTCAGATAGTCCAGAAGTCGTCGCTGAATATCCCTTATGATTATTATGTCTGGCTCTCTTTCTATTTCAAAGGTTCGAACAAATAATTTAAAAAACCAGAAATTTTCGTTCTCGTTATATGCGTTCCATTCGTACAGCTTTCGTTCTATGCTTTTTTTGTCTTTTCTCCTGTTATTCAGCCATTCCAGATAAGTTCTCAGTTCCTGCAGATCCCGGCTACGGTGTGTTTTTATGTAATATTTCAGCAGGGTGGTATTCTGAGCCTCATAAATGGCAGATAACCGCACCTGTGATGCCAGTTCTCCGTATTCTTTTATAAATTTCTCAGTACGTTCTTCGTTCAGAAAAGCAATCGCACTTTCCAGTCCCGGACTCATTATGACTGGCTGTTCTTCCACAAATTTTTCAGTTTCAGCCTGATTGTTTAACAGAATCGCAGCCGTCAGTGGTCTTTCCACATAAAAGAAGGATCTTTCTCCCATTAAAGTCTCCCATGACCAGACATCTACTTTTATTGCTCCTGGACACTCATATGCGTCTTTAAAGATATCCCAGTGTATATCGTCTGTTTTCATTTGCAGGCATTGTTCCAGTTGCTTTTCATCTTGAATTTTAAATGACCAGTCCATATCGTCTTCCGGCCATTCTCTGTCTTCGTTCATTGACATAGAGGATTTCCCGCATGACTCTCTCCAGAATTCTTTTTCGGATATTTGTACGTTTCCTGGTTTTTCTGATCTTAAAGGTATTCTTAAAGACATTTTTCCTCCCTGCTATGGCGGCAC
>NZ_FR886706.1:58480-65158 GCF_000436615.1 Blautia sp. CAG:237 | reverse complement strand
GCACATTTTGTTGAAGTTTCTTTATATTTTATTTTATCCTGAATTATTCCATAAAATAAGAGCGTTTTCCGATCTGATTTTCGAAAAACGCTCATTTATTTTATCTTTGTAATCTCATCCCTGGAAATCTCCGGAATACTTCACATAAGCATCTACACAAAAATTCTGCGCGGAAGCCAATGCTGCATTTGCCTCGCTTTCGGACTGATATATACCTGCTGTGACTACATAAAATTTTTCTGGATTAAGGTTACTCCAGTCTGTTGTGACAAATACCTGTGCATCATAGCCGCTGCTTCTCATGCTTTGCGCATAAGCATCTGCATCCTCTTCGCTTTTGCCTCCATAACACCAGATTCCATAAAATGGAGTAGTGGCACTCTGCTGTGCAGGTTCATTTTGTCCTGCAATTGCATCCACATTATAAGGTGCAATTTCTCTTTCGAGTTCCAGCGTATCGGGATCAATCTCTGCTCCTGCAAGGAATATTCCATTCTCATCATATAATCCCATACTCACCAGCCAGCGACCTCCGGCTTCCCAATAAAAAGGCTCTCCGGCTTCGCAGCTTACGATAATCTCATCTGGAACTCCCAGAGATTTTTTTAATGCGGCAATCTGTTCTTCTGAGAACTGCGTATCTGCCTTTACTGTATAGTCATAAAATGGAATTTCTACAAGTGCCGATTCGAATTTATTCCATTCTTTTTCTGTGATGGTTTTTGTACTTTCGTTTTTATCTGGCTTCTCGACGCTATATGCATACTCCCGGTGATATTTCCCGTCGGCTCCCTGTACATCAAGACTCTGCCTGTGTATGGATATCCTCTGTTCTACAGTATCTTTTAACTGATAGATTTTATATTCTTTATGGTCAGCCAGGCGCATGTATACTACAAATACATTTTTATCTGGTATATAATACATCTCACCTTCTCCACCATTCTGCCAGTTTGTCATAGAACCATCTGACTTTACTTCACCGTCTTCATATCTATAAAACAGGTATCTGTATGCATTATCGCTGTCCATTCCCCGCACGATCAGTTCTTTCGTTTTGTCATTATTGATATCATAGGCAGCATACATTACCGTTCCCAGATCTTCTACATCTGAAAAATTTTCTCCGTTTTCCAGAAATTTCCGATATGCCTGCTCCTCTTCTGAATCACCAAGTTCCAGGTATTCATCACTGTCTGAACTTTCTACTGTCTGCTGAGATGCATCTGCTGCCCATACGCAATTTAAGGAAATGCCCGCTGTACATATTCCCATGACAGCTGCCATGAGCAAATATTTTTCTTTTATTTTCATCGCTTACTCACTCCGTATAAGTATTCCCATTCTCATCGGTCCAGGTGCCGTCGCCATTGTCGGTATAGCCCACACCATCAGAATCACGGTAATAATAATCACCGTTTGTGGTCTGTTTTACATCAACGCTTCCGCTGCTGCTCTGGAGTTCATGATGTTCCAGCTGATTTCCAAAGTTATAATCTTCGTCATTCCAGGTCCTGTAGGAATTGCCGTATGCGTCTGCCCAGGTGCCGTCACCCTGATAACTGTAAGTAAATCCAATTTCATCAGAATAGGTTCCGTCCCCATTGTCCTGGAGCACCCTTGCATCATTCTCATCTTCTCCCGGGGCTACGATGGATGCCACACCGGAAGCACTGCTGAATCCGCTGGTATATGGCACGCCTGCTGGCAAATGTGCGTAGTGGTCGATATTATCGGTGTTTTCACCAGTGTTCCCGGAATCTGTGGAATCCGCATTGTCCTGCACGCTGTCTTCCGTTGAAGGACTTACAGAATCTGTCGTTGTCTCTGATCCTGTCACAGCCCCGGCAGTGCTCTCCATCCGATTGCTGGCATTATCCTGCAAGTTCTCTGCCACGCCAGAAACGTCTTCTGCATTTCCTGCGCCAGCCTGTCCATCAGAAATCGCCGGAGCATTCTGCATATCCACCAGTTCCGAAAATGGGGCAAAATCTGAATACGGTATGTCATCATCTGCCGCTCCATCAGAATTACCCTGAGCCGATGTACCCGTCCCCACTGGAAGCGCTGAAACCGTGAATGCCAGGTTCCCGCCAACAAGCATCAATGCCAGCAAAACACCCGGCAAAATTCCTCTCTTCAGCTTCCTGATACTCATCATATACAGAATCCTGTCTTTGAACACCATTCCACTGTCATTGAGACTTGCCGTCACATACGGAATCCTGTTTTCCATTGCAACCGTCCGAAGGAGCAGCTGTCGGTAAAGCCTGTGACCGCTCTGGTTCACCCGATGAATCACCGCAGTATCACACAGATTTTCAATATCCTTATCTGCCTCTTTCAACATGATAAGCAGAAATGGATTGAACCAGTAAATCGACGCACAGATCCGAAGAAGCATCTTGTACCAGAGATCTCCGTGGACATAATGTGTCAGCTCATGATAGAATACGAGTTTTCGCTCTTCCGCAGAATAACCGGTTGCCGGAAGATACAGTTTCGTATGAAAAAGCCCCGCAAGAAGCGGTGTAGTAAGACCTGCATTCTGTCTCAGTTCCGGCATCCTGCGGATCCGTTTGTCCCTGCACACTTCCCTGTACATCCGAAGACTTACCGGATCAGTGACCGGAAGGCTCATTCTTTCCAGATTTCTTATCGAAAGATGATACGCCAGAAATTCTCCTGCCAGTTTCAGCACCGCCACGATAAGCCAGACTGCTACAAAGATTCCTGTTGCCATTTCCATCCATTTACCAGTTTCATATACGGTATGGATCTTCTGTCTGGAAAAATCCTGATCCTGTACATTTCTTTTCTCCGGACGCATGGTTTCCTGCTGTGAAATATACTGTCCGTTTTCTGGTACAGTTGCAAAAATATCTTTTTCCTGCACAGAAATCCTGTCCGGACTGGATTTCTTCAGCTGCAGATCAACCAGCGAAATGCTGCCCGGAACCCGCACCGGAATAAGAAGGCTGACTGCCACAAACAGCTATATGAAATATTTCCATCTTGCGGAAACTCTGCCTTTGAGTGGAACCGTCAGCAGTTTTACCAGCAAAATAATGACCGCTGCAATAATATTCAGCTTCAGGATATGCAAAACCAATACTTCCACTGTCCGTTATTCCTCCCTGTCATCCAGCTCCTTAAGAAAATCGCTGAGATCCTGGATTTCTTCAGAACTGATCTTCTTGCCCTGATAAAGTGATGTCACAAATTTCTTAAGTGAATTTCCATAAAGTTTCTCAAGGACACTGCGGCTCTCGTGTGCCTGATAATCTGCCTGAGAAACCAGCGGTGTATACAGGTTCATCTTGCCCTGCCTGGTCACTTCTACGAAATTTTTGGCTTCCAGTCTGGTCAACAATGACAGGATCGTTGTCGGAGCAAGGTTTTTCTTCGTGTTGATCACCTTTTCGATCTCCGGTCTCGTCATTGGCGGAGTGCCATTCCACAGAACAAGCATAATGCCGAGTTCTGATTCCGGAAGCCTCTGATATGTTTTTTTCACTTCTTCGCCCCTCTCTGTCATCAATTTTCTACAAACGTAGGAATAACTTTATTGTATCACATCCTCCCTTAAATACAATCATTAATTCATCTCATTATAGCTGTTCCCGTTCTCATCACTCCAGGTTCCGTCGCCATTGTCTGTGAATCCTGTACCATTGTCATCACGGTAATAATAATCACCATTTGTAGTTTCAGTAACGGTCACACTGTTGCCGTCTGCATCCGTAAGGACATGCTGCTCCAGCTCTGCCCCCATGTAATGTGTATCATCATTCAGAGCCTGCCAGGTCTTTCCGTTTTCATCTGTAAAATAAACCTCATCATCAGTCGTATAGACGGTGCCGTCATCGCCGACATATTTGCTGCTGTAGTCTGAATAGATGGTTCTCTCTACAGAAACGGTGTTTCCCTCGCTGTCATACAGCGTCAGATCGGCTGTAGAAAGAATATCAGAATCTTTACTGCTGTCTGAAGAATCAGAACTGCCGGAACCGGAATTGCCTCCTGTTGTATCTGTTGAAGAAGAACCTCCATCCGTATTCTTGTCAGAAGATGTGGAACTGCTGTCTTTCGATGATCCGTTATCAGAAGATCCGCCTTTGCCATCCTTCCCTGTCAACGTAGGATTTCCCGGATAGGAAATAGATTCCACCATTTTTCTCACTTCCCCAATATCATCTGCATCCCTGGCATATCCTACCGCCATATACAGGCTGTTCCCTTCTGAAAAAATCGTCTGATAGCATGCTTCATAGGTATCATTACATTTCGCAACTCCGATTTTGGCATCGTCCAGGGCATATTTGTAAATGTTCACATAATCGCTTCCGTTCGTGAAACTTGCATATGCACCTTCCGTGTGGGCATCCTCCCAGTCCGAATTCACTGGCTGCGGATAAAAATCTCCGTTTTCCGCCGCCATAACGCTTCCTGCTGAAAAAATACTCAATGTTGCTGCTGCCATAAGTGCCATGATTTTTGCTTTTCTTGTTTTCATAATGGATGCTCCCTTTTCTGTGTTTATTTTCTACTTTTGTAGAAGTTGATTGTATTCTACATCTGTAGAATGTATGTGTCAATCCTTTTTTCTACAATTGTAGAAATATTTTCAACAACCATCGCAGCAGCGATATATCATCTATGTACAGTAAAAAAAATCCACTGTAACATCCTCCGCTCACAGTAAAAACAACTGCCGGATTCTGCTACAGTGGAAAAATCACACACCTGATATTTTATTTTTCTGAAAGATCACATTCCCTTTGCTTTCTTCACGCACTCTGTCTGTGCCTCGATCACTGCACTGCGGAAGCCTTTTTCTTCGAGGACGCGGACTGCCTGGATCGTGGTTCCTGCCGGGGAGCAGACCATATCTTTGAGTTCTCCCGGATGTTTGCCGGTCTCCTGCATCAGTTTCGCACTTCCGAGTACGGACTGTGCGGCGAATTTGTATGCCTGTGCTCTCGGCATTCCATCTGCAACTGCTGCATCTGCCATTGCCTCAAGGAACATGAACACATACGCCGGAGAGCTGCCTGAAACGCCTACGACGGCGTCCATCAGATGCTCCGGGATCACCTCTGTCTTGCCGAAGGTGTCGCAGAGTTTTACAGCAAGTGCAGTTTCTTCTTCTGTGACCAGTTCATTGACACAGAGGGCTGTCATTCCCTCTCCGACCATCGCCGGAGTGTTTGGCATGGTACGGATGACTTTTGTATTTTCGCCAAGGCGCTCACCAAGCCACTGCAGAGTCTTGCCCGGCGCGATAGAAATAAAAATCTGTCCAGCCTTTACACTGCCCCTGATCTCATCCAGAACGCCCTCCAGAAACTGCGGCTTCACTGCCAGAAAAACAACATCCGCAAAATCCACCACCTGCGCGTTGTTATCTGCCTTCCGGATGCCAAGTTCCTTCTCGATCTTCTCGCGGGTCTTGTCTGACTTCGCAGAAGCGATCATATCTGATGCTTCCACCTCTCCACTTTTCAGAATTCCCTTTAACATGGCTGTCGCCATATTTCCACAGCCGATAAAACCAATTTTCATGATAATCTTCCTCCTTGTGTGAAAACATAGTTAAGTTGCTCTGTCGCTTTACAAAATTACAGCGGCATTTTCTTTATCATACCTGTTTTCACACCAAAAGTAAAATACTAAATTTCTCTCATTTCTCGTCGGTCTCAATCACACACTGATATTTCCTGCTTTTCTTGTCATAGCTGATTCCCACCAACAAAATATTTCCTGTATACTGCCGGATAGATGCAGGATATTTTTTGTCTATAAAAAAAGTGTCAAGAAATTATTACTTGACATTTTATTTTTTCTTCTTTTTCAGAAACATAGACAGATAGGAGGTTCTCGTCGTATCCTGCATGGAATAGCCAAGCGTATGCAAGATCTGTTCCAGCTGATCGAGAGCCGCTTCCCGTTTCTCCTCCTCATCGACGATGATCTCCAGTTCCAGATAATCTCCCAGGTTCGTGACAGCATCCACGCAGGCAGTGATATTATCCCTGTGATAATACTGCCGAAGCTTCTCCACCACCGGAACCGGCCGGAAACCAATCCTCTCCAATATCTCCCGACAAACCGCCCCATCCCCCACTGATGTCTCCAACTCCTGCCTTGTCATAGAAGTATTATCAAGTTTTGCACCCTTATACGTAATCACAGCCGACCTCTCCCCCGTTCCCCGATTCTCTACACACCTCACCCGAAGTGCCTCATCCAACCCCACAAAATCATGATGCTCCGCCATATAATAAGTATCAGATTCCATAACAAACTTCCCCTTACAAAACCCAATCTCTGCCAGAGTTTCCTCTATACATTCCTTATCACTTATCCTTAATTTAATCTCAACTTCTATGCTCATAACTACTTACACTCCCACTATTTTTCTTCTAATATAGCACAATACATCCAACATGAACACCTCCCCCTTCCAACACCTGATCCATCCCCCATAGTATGGCATACTTCAGAAAAACCCTGCCCATAAGAACATCAAGCCTCAAAGTATCACATAAAAAAAGAGGAATCCTTCACACGAAAACCTCCCCACCTGAAACACCAGGAGAAATTTTCAAAGGATTCCCCACACAACAAAATTCTCGTCAAACACCCAGCCCAGGGTGTGCAGAGGGACTGGCGAAG